>CAYOHQ010000056.1:0-12588 GCA_964403805.1 uncultured Thioalkalispiraceae bacterium
TGCAAATACACTAGGGGTACACTACTTTTTCGGTATAACTGCAAATAATACAGGTTGGATGTTGGCTCACAGGCATTTTCAATGAGGGCGTTATTGCCGGTGGCGGGGATTTTGGGGTAGCGGCTGCGGTGGCCGGATAAGTCCAGTTGCTGCATGCGCGCGGCGCGGTTTTTGGCAGCGGTGGCTTTGCTGATGTTCATGTCGCTCGCCAGTGGCGGTGGGGTTGTATCATCGAGCCTGAAATCATCGGGATCCATGCCGCCCATGGCATTAATACGTGCCCAACTCCATTGAATTTCGGAGTAACACACCATCACGGTATTAATCTTGCCATCGACCATGTGGGGTACAACAACCACATGGTCGATTTCAACAGTGGCCGGGCGGACGTCTTTGCCGGCGTACTGGTGTAAATTAACGTCTCGAAAATTACCGTCTTTGAGTACTTCGAGTTCGCGCCAGACATAATCGCCAATGCAGACATACAGATAACCGCCCGCACGGGGGGATTTGGCCTGGACCGGATCACAATCGGGCGTGGTGTAACACAGCGGTATGAAGGGCACCATCACGTTGTTGCGTTTTGAGGGTTCATCCCTCTTGCGGGTCGGGGCTTCGCCCAGTGGGATGTTATACCAGGTGAATTGCGGATCGACAAATTTTAAAAAATTGGTGGTGGCATTGGGTTTTACGTCCATGACTATTTCTCGATAGCCGTCTTTCTGGACACCACTGTTTAGTGATTTTGAGCCGAGTGATGTTCTTGAAATTAAGTCATATAGCGGTGTGGCCATTGGTAGTCCCTCACATTAGTCCGTTTCTGCATTGTCTACCGTGTGTGTTTGGGCTTTTATTTTTATGCTGTGGGCTCCCATTTCCCAGTCGCCTTGTTCGCTGATGCCTGAGGCGTCTAATTGTTCCGGGCCTTCATCGCTTACGGCGGGGGGCTTGCCGGCGCCGGGCTGCATCAGTGGCATCGGCGCGGTATTTTTGTTGTTGGACACCATTTTGTCAGTTTGCCGGGCGGCGGGCTTGCCTTCAAAAAAGACGTTGTTGGAGGCGGTGATAAATTCGGCTTTGCCTAAAATAGTGCCGGAGTGAATGCCACCACAGGCACCCGGGGCATCACCCTTGCTGACCGCAAAGATGGATTCAATATGACAGGCCGGGTTGCCTTGAATGAGTATCGAGCTTGCGGTCATCGCGGCATCTTGAGATTTGGCGATATTGGTATACGGAATCGGTATGCAAAATGGTGGAGTTAAACAGGTATCACTGGTGGTTAGGGTGCCATTGGAGCCAGCATGGACGGCGGTTAATCCGTTAATAACAATATTGGTCATGTTACTATCCTCCTTGATGGAATGGGGTAATGTGTTTATTCTATGCTGATAGAACGCGTGTTGTCCAGCTTTTGACGAAGTTGTCTTATTTTGCTACTCAACTTTGTCAAGCAGTATTATTAAGTAATGAGGTGAGTCGTTGCGCTATGATGAATATAAATCAGGTAAATAAATGAACAGTACTATTGATGTGAACGGCGCTTTTGAATTAAATGTTCTTGAATTAGGTCCAATGGAGAATTTTGTTTATTTAATTAGTGATCCGGCCAGTAAACGTGCCGCTATTGTTGACCCCGCCTGGGATGTGCCGCAAATGTTGCAATTGGCGAAACAAAAAGATGTTGTCATTACCGATATTTTATTAACCCACAGCCATCATGATCACATTAACGGTATTAACGACGTATTGGATCAGTTTGATGCACAATTACATTTACTAAAAACAGAGGCCGAGTTTTGGGGTAGTGAAATACATACACCCTCATTACACCATGGTGGTGACTCAATCAAACTGGGTGATACTGACATTAAAATTTTGCATACGCCAGGACACACACCCGGTTCTGCTTGTTACCAGATAGATAAGCAATTGATTACCGGCGACACCCTGTTTGTTTATGGTTGTGGCCGATGTGACCTGAGTGGTGGTGATCCTGAAGTGATGTACACAACATTAAAAGACATGGCCAATAATCTCCCGGATGACACCATTATTTGCCCAGGTCATAATTACGGTGAATCACAATCCTGTAGCATGTCACAACAAAAGCAAGGAAATCCTTTTATGCATTTTGATAGCGAAGCGGCATTTTTTGAATACCGGATGGTCACTCACGATAAGTTCAGAGACTCTCCCTACCACCCAATAGTAAAAAAATAATATTAATATTAAGTAGTTAAGCTTCAACTAGCAATTAAACCTAAAGATTTTCGTATCGCAACCGATAACCACACAAAGTAAATCTGTTTAAAAAAATTACCATTAATTTATTTTGCTATAGAGAATACAGAAGATGTTTAAATTAAATCTCAAATTTAAGATTCTTGCTGCATTCAGTATTGTTGCAACGGTTTCTATCATTATTACCAGCGCAATTCTGTTAACTACAGCTAGTAGCTCATCGCAACAAGCCATTGAAGATCAAGTCAAAGCACGCTTAATGGCAATGCGAGAAATTAAAAAATCAGAACTGGAAGAATACCTGCAATTTAGAGAACAGCAAATTAAAAATTTTTCTACCGACCCCTATTTTGTTAGTGTTGCACAGGAATTTACCGCTGCATTTAAAAAATATCCTCCAGGCGATATAGCAGATAAACGCACAACATTAAGTGAATTTTACAAAAACGATTTTTCTACTGAATTCGCAAAAGTAAATACCAATTCAATTTCTGTAGATGAATACGTGAGTAAATTAAATGATTCAGCCGTTGCATTGCAATTTCAATTTTTATCTCTTAGTGAAAGTCCGATAGGAAGTAAACACGATACGATTGATCCCGATGATGAGTCAAACTATGCCGAGGTACACAGTAGTTACCACATCACCATTTTACAAATGCTTAAAAAATTAAATTTAGATGATATATTAATTGCAGACGCAAAAGGAACCATTGTTTACAGCGCAATGAAAAATATTGATTTTGCAACATCGTTAAGCAACGGCCCATTAAAAGAAACGCCATTAGGTGCTGCATTTAAAAAAGCAATGGCAAAACAGGATAGTGACTATGTTGAGTTAACCGATCTTCATGCCTATGTTCCAGCATACAATAATAGTTCAGCCTTTATTTTATCCCCTATCCAGGATCTGTTAGAAGAAGATGCCTTCGAAATTTTAGGGACGCTAATATTTAAATTACCCAGTACGCAAATTAATAATATTATGACAGGCCATAATCAATGGCAAAATATTGGACTTGGAAAAACAGGTGAAAGTTATTTAGTTGGTTCAGATAAAGTGATGCGAAGTATTAGTCGTGACTTGGTTGAACACAAAGATAGCTATCTTCAAGCATTAAGTGATAGTAATATTAATTCAGATGACATCTCAAAGAAAAATACAACATTGGGATTATTACCGTTAACTGGGAATTACATTGATGCCGCGATAGCTGGAAAATCGGGAATAGAAGTATCTAAAAATTACTTAGGCCGAGAAGTGCTTACCGCCTATACGCCATTTACTGCCTTGAACATGCACTGGGCTATAGTTAGTGAGATTCTAACAGATGAAGCCTTTGAAGCTACTGAAGCATTGGCGACTAAACTGATTGGCTCGGCTATTGTTGTAACGCTAATCATGGTGGCTCTGGCATCGCTTGCGGGAGGTGTATTTTCGGTTACACTCACAAAACCAATTGTGAAGTTGAAATCAATCGTTCATGAAATTGACGAAAATAATGACTTAACAAAACGTGTTGAAGTAAAAGGCAAAGATGAAATAGGACAAATGTCAGCGTCATTTAATCATTTACTTTCTGTTTTTCATGAAAGTATTACGCAAGTTGCAGCGGCTACCGGATTGGTGGCAACGGCCGCAGATCAAATGACAGCAAATACGGCTGAAACACGCGATGGTGTTACCCAGCAATTTGATGAGGTTGATCAAGTTGCAACAGCAATCAATGAAATGTCGGCCACCGTTCAGGAAGTTGCTCGCAATGCAGAACAAGCAGCACGCTCTGCTGAAGAAGCAAATGAACATGCCGTTACTGGAAACAATGTTGTTCAAGAAAATATAAAAGCCATTAACCGACTTTCAACTGAAATACAATCAGCAACCGATGTTATTCAACGCTTAAGTAACGAAAGTGAGAATATCGGATCAGTACTTGATGTTATTAAAGGCATTGCAGAACAAACAAATTTATTAGCACTCAATGCTGCGATTGAAGCTGCGCGGGCAGGCGAACAAGGTCGTGGTTTTGCAGTAGTGGCTGATGAAGTACGCACCCTGGCCGGTCGAACACAGCAATCCACAGTTGAAATTGAAACCATGATAACAGCACTACAACAAGGTACTAAAGAAGCGGTAAAAGTGATGGAGCAAAGTCAGGAGATGACTGCAGTAAGTGTATCACAGGCATCAAAAGCAGGAGACTCTCTACAAACAATAACCAGTTCGATTAATAGCATTATGGAAATGAATACCATGATTGCAAGTGCCGCTGAAGAGCAAAGTGCTGTTACTGAAGAAATTAATAAAAATATTGTTGCGATTTCACAACTTGCAGAACAAACAACCGAGGCCAGTAATCAAACATCCAATTCAAGTTCACAACTAACTGAACTGGCTCAAGACTTACAAATTTTAGTTTCAAAATTCAAGACTTGAACACTATTTAAAACAAAAAAAGCCCTGAATCATCAGGGCTTTTTTTATATTAAAACTTCAACTTATTTTTCAGCTACAATATAAACCATCCACGATTCCTGATTTTCTACTTCAATGGCTTCAAAATACTCACCTGTACCTTCCAGCTCATCATCATCATCGTCACTTTCTTCAAATTTTTCCCAATATACCCGAACTTTACTAAAACCGGCTTCAGTTAGTAATTCATTTATTTCAGGCAATGACCACAGACGCCAGTTATAAGTAAACGCTTTATCAATTCGAGAATCGTCATCAAAATCAAAATGAATGTGACACGTGATATCATTTGTAATTGGATTAAAATTCGCATGTTCCCAAACATAGGTTGCCGGAAAATCATCCATTTCAGTTTCTTCTTCTAATTCATCCTGGCATTCTGTGCCACCGAACATATCCAACACCAGAATACCGTCATCTTTTAGTCCTTTTAAAGCGCTTTCAAAATAACTGCGAAGCTCATCCCGCGTTTTAAAAATACAATAACTAAAATTAAGAGCGCAGGTAATGTCTGCTTTGGGCTCCGCTATAACTCGAACATCTTCTTGAAATAAACTTATGCGTTTTTCAACTTCTTTACCTGCCGGTTTAATATTATGCACTCTCCCCCACTCGAGGGTTTCTCCACAGATATCAACACCAATAGCTTCGCGTTTCGGATTACTCTTAACCCAGTCAGTAGACAAAAGCGATGTTCCACAAAAATCTTCTTTCATGACTAATGGCGTTTTGCCTTTAATTTTTACATACGTTGTATCAAAAAATTCAATTTCAGTTTCAGTGCACTGAACAGCATCCTGATAGAGCGCATGGCGATCTGCTTGCTCAGCTAAAGTCAGTGCTTCATTTTGATTTTGTCCGCTCATAGCCATTCCTTAATTGTTAAACTATTTTGAAGCAATTATACCAGAAGCTCGGCTGAGCACTGCGCTTAATTTAGCTCATTTTTTATAATAGTATTTAAATGTGCTTTATCGAGAGTTCACAAGCACCATAAAATGGTATAATTACGAACAAATTTCAGGAATATACACTTGTCCAAACTCGAAAAAATTGCTCTAAAAGCAGCGTCACAATCAGTTCAAATTGATCACATTACGGTCGGTGGCGGAGCTCCTGTCGTCGTACAATCTATGACCAATACTGATACTGCCGATGTCACTGCCACTACCACTCAAGTTGCAGAACTGGCAAAAGCCGGCTCAGAGCTGGTTAGAATAACGGTAAACAGTGCTGAAGCTGCTGCGGCAGTCGCTCAATGTAGGCAAAATCTGGATGACATGGGTGTCAATGTCCCTCTGGTGGGCGATTTCCATTTTAATGGTCATAAGCTGCTCGAGCAATTCCCTGATTGTGCTCAGGCACTGTCAAAATACCGTATCAATCCCGGTAATGTCGGACGAGGTAAAAAGCGCGATAGCCAGTTTGCTAAAATGATTGAAATTGCCTGCCTATACAACAAACCCATCAGAATTGGCGTTAATTGGGGCAGTTTGGATCAGACCTTATTGGCAAAATTAATGGATGAAAACAACCAGAATAATAATCCACTGGAAAACTATGAAATTATAGACAACGCCATGATTCAATCGGCACTGGATAGTGCAAAATTTGCAGAATCGGTCGGACTGGCACACAACAAAATTATTTTATCCTGCAAAATGAGTGGTGTTCAAGACTTGATACGCGTTTACCGGGAGTTATCAGTCCAATCAGACTACCCATTGCACCTGGGGTTAACCGAAGCCGGCATGGGATCAAAAGGCATTGTTGCCTCAACTGCAGCGTTATCAGTTTTACTACAAGAAGGCATCGGCGATACAATCCGAATTTCATTAACACCGGAACCCGGAGGCGACCGCTGCACCGAAGTCGTGGTAGCTCAGGAGATATTACAATCGATGGGATTGCGTGCATTCCTGCCCACCGTCATCGCTTGCCCAGGTTGTGGCCGAACCACCAGTAGTTATTTTCAGCAGTTAGCGAAAGATATCCAAAGTTACATCCGCGAACAAATGCCAAGCTGGAAAAAGCAATATCAGGGTGTCGAAAATATGTCGGTTGCGGTGATGGGCTGTGTTGTGAACGGCCCCGGTGAAAGCAAACTTGCTAATATTGGCATCAGCTTACCGGGAACTGGTGAAAAACCCGTTGCCCCTGTTTATGTCGATGGCAAAAAAACAGTAACACTTAAAGGCGATACTATTGCAGCTGATTTTCAACATATTGTTCTTAATTATATCAAATCAAACTATCAATAATGCGTTAATTGTATCACTACAATTACTCGTCATCCGCTTTTGCCATAACAAAAATTTATCAAGCTAGACTTAACACCTCTACAATATAAATTTATATTAACCAGTTAAAAATTTATGGGGTTGAATTTATGTCCTTGTGCTTTATAAAGTTAATTCATTAACTGTCGATATAAAGTTAAACTATGATTCATAGGTATCAATCGTAATGGTCTTTGCATCAAACACGACATTAAGCGTAATAAAATATTTCCTTACAAAAATTATATTTATAATGCGTTCGGATATCATTAAATCGTGAGTGCAAATCAAACCATCCTAATCATTGATGACGAACCTTTTAATATTGATATATTAAAAGAACATTTGAGTGATGAAGGCTATACCATCTTAACGGCTGAAAATGGGCAGCTTGGTCTTGATATTCTAAATAAAAATAAAAAAAACATAAATGTCATCTTACTCGATAAAATGATGCCAGTGATGAGCGGTATGGAATTTCTGGAGATAATCAAGAAAGATACTAGTATCAATAATATTCCGATAATAATGCAAACCGCAGCCACTTCAGATAGTGACATCATTGAGGGTATCAATGCCGGAGCATACTACTATTTAACCAAACCCTTCCAGGCTGATTTGATGTTGTCTATTGTTAAGGCAGCAATTTCTGATTATTCCCGACAAAAAGAATTAAACAGTTCAACTTTATCGTATGAGTTAGTTTGTAATCTTGTTAATGAAATTGAATTTCATTTTAAAACTCTCGAAGAAGCAGACACACTAGCAAGAATGATATCCAATTTATATCCCACACCGGTAAAAGTCATAATGGGTGTCACTGAGCTTTTAATTAATTCTGTCGAACACGGTAACCTGGAAATAAGCTATGCAGAAAAAACCGAGCTTATTACTAACGGCCACTGGTCTGATGAAATTCACAATCGATTAAAACAAAAACAATATCAGGACAAATATACCTCAGTAAAATTTTCGTATTGTAAGTCAGAAATCAAATTAACTATTAAAGACCAGGGAAATGGATTTGATTTTAAAAAATATTTAACTGTTGATCCCGCTCGAGCATTTGATCCACATGGCAGAGGCATTGCAGTGGCGGCAATGATTAGCTTTGACAGAATTGAATTTATTGGTTCAGGAAACGAAGTCCATTGTTATGTCTCTAATCTTACGAAGTAAGATTAGGAAAATTAACCGACTTTCATTATACTGTATTTCATGAGTCATACGGTAACAATTATACCAAGTAATCATTCATTTACATTAGATGGCAATGGCAGTATTTTAGAAACAGCACTAGAGAAAGGGCTTAATTTAAACTACGGTTGCACGAATGGTAAATGTGGAAAATGCCGAGCGAAATTAAAAATTGGATCGGTTGTACCAATAAAGCATCAGGATTTTAATTTTACTGCAGCTGAAAAACATCAAAATTTTATTTTAATGTGCACCTGCACTGCTACAACGGATCTAATCCTTGAAACAGATATCGCAACTCAAGACATTGATATTTCGTTTCAGGAAATTAATGCCAAGTTAAAAAAAATAAATTCAGTTAGTGAATTTACGTCAATTATACACTTACAAACGTCCAGAACGAATACCCTGCGTTTTCTAGCAGGACAAAATATTAAAATATCCATAAACAACGCGAGTGCTTGTTACCCAATAGCAAGTTGCCCTTGTGATGACAGAAATCTTGAATTTCACATAAACAGTAAAAATAATTCTAATTTTAGTGATGAATTATTAAATAATATTAAAGTAGGAGCAAATATTCAATTAAACGGACCTTACGGTCGCTTTCAATTACCGGAAGATTCTCAGGCACCTATTGTCTTCCTTGCAATTGACAATGGCTTTGCACCAATTAAAAGTTTAATTGAACATGCAATATCACTAGATTACCAGGGAATGATTTCACTTTATCTTGTATCCACTCACGATACGCAACATTATTATCATAATTTATGTCGTTCATGGGAAGATGCTCTGGATAATTTTAATTATATACCAATACACATTGAAGTTAGTTCCAAGAGTAATCAATACTACGACCTGGACAACGAAAATCAAGATCTAATAATCAATAAATTTATAAGTGTCATTAATTCAGATTTTGCAACGCCCGATAGATATTATTATTATTTATCAGCAGGGAAAAAAACCATTGATAAGATGATTCCTATTATTGAAAAAGAGTTTTCAACTAACAAGATAAAATTTGATTACGTACCAGTGTAAAATTTATTTTCGCCGCGCTCTTACTTTATAGCTAGTGATAAAATTGATCGTTGATTCATAAGGAATACTATCGAAATTTTTAAACTTGATTTCAGTATCGGTTATTAATTTTGAAATATCTGATATTTTATTTTCAGAAGTACCCGTAACAATTGCATTTAACCCCAGCAAGCCACCATGTTGAATTTTAACCATAATGCCATGTGGCATATTTAATAAATCATCATCAACATCAAATGCTGGAGCAGCGACTTGTTTCAAGCTTTTATAAATAATTTCACATTTCTTTGAAGCTTCAGGCACGCTGCATGAAATTTCATTTCCACCTCGACGAACGACATTGCTTGCATTTGAACATGAATAATGCTCTGTTATAAGAGTATTACAAAATGCACATTTATCATCTTGTGTAAAATCCGTATCGAAAGATACCATTGAGCTCCTTAACTAAGGTGTTATCAAATAATATTAGTGTATATAACCAAAACTTGGATCACTACTCGCAGTAGGGACAGGTAATCCTGCTATTTTACTAGCCTGTGTAACGGGTCCATTAGGAAATAAAGTATACAACTTTTTAATCCCACCTTCATTTACATATTGTTTATCAAGCACTTTTGTTAATACTCTGGCATTTTGAACTGAACCACACAATTTAAAATAATTCCGTAAAAAATGAATAACATCCCAATGCTCAGAACTCAGTTTAATATTTTCATGCTTAGCTAAACTCTCTGCAATGGTTTCAGACCAGGGCTCCAATTCAGCTAAGTTACCATTTGGATCTTTATCATAGGATTCACCATCACGTATATAATTTAACATATCTGTCATTACTTTCTCCTTATTACTTTAGACGTACAATTAATAATGTATCTCGAAAACACCACATCATTTAAAATACTCTTTCATCAAAAACAATTGCATATCAATAGCTTATCAGCGGAGTTAGCAATTTTGTTTAGTTCAATAAAAATAATTAAGCTAGTTTTAAATGAGTACACAAAACTAAGTATAGTCACTATGAATAAATAACAAGCGCTTTATGAAATTTAAATGCCTAAAATGATCCCTGAAATATCAAAAAGAATCTAATTGTGTCAAAATATAAGCATTAGTAAGAAATTAAATAATGAGTGTTAATAATGGAAAAAATCGAAGGAACTACCGAAGAAAGAATACTGCGCATTATGAAACGCGTATTAACCGATGTCGCACGTGATACCCATATTAAACCCGGGTTAAAACACCCTTTATCGGAAAACACAATTATTGGAATTCGGGATTGTCTGGCATTGATAACAGCAAGGGAGTCAGAGCTTGCAACTGAATCCGGCAGAGATTTAAAAATGCGTCCACATTTTGTTGACGAACCTAAAACCTCAGTTGTTGTAAAACTTGATAGCGTAAAACCATCAAAAAAAAACGATGATAAATAACAAAATCTATTCTGCTATATACGAACAATCCAGATGTTTGCGTATTGTAATTAAACCTCCTAAACCATTTAATTTGATATAAGCCACAGGCGATTTATTCTCAAAGCGTTTGTTTGACTGTTTCATCCAAAATGAGCTCATATTAAGATTGTGGGGGTAACTGGTTCGAAGAGCATTAATTATCCCTACTAGGTGATCTAGCCGAATATCCAATTCATCCACTACCGGAAAAGAGGTATTCTCACGATATTTACGTAACGCTCGCTTTGGCGTGCCTGTTGGCAACTGTAATAACTGCACCAATTCATCCGCAGTGAATCCCCAGGAATCAAGTTCAGACATAATATTAGCGGTCAGTTGGGTTCTTTCGTCAGTCTCAAGATTTAACATTGGCTTCTTTACCAGATTATTACAAAATCACTTTACGGGCTATTTACTGTCTTCTGAACTATTTAAAGCCTATGCTATGATATCTTATCATATCCTGTACTCGCGTAGCTTTAACCAGGGCTATATTTAATTGATAGTAAACACATATTATGTAGTAGTATAACTTATAAGAACAAAACAATATCCTGTCATAATTAAGGCTATTAACTACACAACAATTAACAAACAGCTATTATCTAACAATGCTAAATAATGACGAAACAGTGCTTTTAAAAGAACGATTACAAAATTTAATACTAGAACACCGAGATCTGGATGACGTTATTAGCAATTTGGCCCAGGGAGCTAATTTTGATCAAATTTTATTAAAAAGATTAAAAAAACGAAAACTGCAGTTAAAAGACAATATTGTTCTTATCGAAAGTAAGCTAATTCCAGATATGGATGCCTAACACACTACTGATTAATATTTAAAATCGATTCTTCCAGATTATTTTCTATAATAGGAAATTCAAAAACAGCATGAAAACGATAGCGTTCTTGTAAGCGATTAAAATGAACGACATGCTCTTTCTCATAAAACACAATAACCTTAACATCAGGAAAGCGCTGTAAAGTTGCCATCAAGGATTCCAGACTACTGCTTCTGTCTCTAAAGTCCGTTTGAAAATTAAATTCAGCAATGACAATATCCGGTGTATTGCGCTTAAGTTGACTCATCGCTTTTCTCATTGATGTTTCGATATTAACTCGATACCCCGCATTGTTAAACAAAGTAGAAAAATCGGGATATCCTCCTCTTTCCATAATAATCAATATTGATTTATTCAAATCAGCCATTTACCCAGCTCGCTAAAATTAAAATGTTATTTTAGCATCATATACAACTTGAATATCGAATAAGGTAATAATAAAATACAGCTTTAAACTTAAATAGATTTCAACATATTATGCCTTATTACATCTATAAAATATCACCCGGCCCGACTGATATCATTAAAAATCTGGAGTTGGTAACTCAATTTGATAATTTCAAAGAAGCGAAAAATGTTGCTAAAACCATGCGAGGTGAATTACCCGCTGAGAGTATTATAACAGTCAAAGTTATTTTTGCTGATACTGAATTAGATGCTGAAGAAAAATTATCAGAAAAAAGAGCAGCATCAATCGTTAAAGAATGGGAAAAATAGCCAACTTACACCAGCATATTTAACATCAAACTTACCATTATGGATGAAGACAATTTTCGCTCAACTTACAAACAACTAAACCCGGATCGCTGTTGTTTTGAAAAATCAATTACTGCAAAAAGATGCTCCTGCCACTACGCCATTAAATTTCTACTGACTCTTATACACATATCAGAGCCCACGAGACTAAGGCGAAAAACCGATACAATATTCTGCGAGAAACAAAAACATAAAACAGAAAAAAAACAAACAAAAAAACAGAAGAAAGCAAAAAACGAAAAAAAGTACAACAAAACATATTAGAAACAAGCAAAATCAAATCGAAA
>CAYOHQ010000057.1:0-12580 GCA_964403805.1 uncultured Thioalkalispiraceae bacterium
TAAGTCGTAATGCCGCAGGCATTCGGGAATACAATGATAAAGATATTTCATTACTAAAATTTATTCGTCGTGCTCAAAAAATGAATTTCACTTTAGCCGAGATAAACGATTTAATCCAAATGCGAACCAATCCGCAACATGCGCGCGATGAAGTCCGACTCCTCACAGCACAAAAACTAAAAGACATTAATGCATCAATTGATGATCTAACAACTTTGCGTAATGAATTACAATTATTGCTAAATCTATGTTTTGGCAGTGACAACAACTGCCCAATTATTGACTCGATGGAAGACTAATTCGACTTTTCTGCTTTTATTCGTGCTTCTTTAATAATGTCTATTGCTGACACAATCACAATTGCTGCAATACTGAGGCCAATTAAAATATCAGGGAATCCCGATTGAGTGTAGTAAACCAATACCGCAGCAAACAAAACGCCTACATTGGCAATGATATCATTCCGAGAACATATCCAGGATGCACGAATGTTAATATTGCCTTCACGAAATTGTGACAGCAACCAAAAAGAGATTACATTAACAATTAATGCCAGTAAGCCATAAATTCCCATCATTTCATAATTTGGAACGGTAAATACGACTAATTTATAAAGAGCAGAAATCGCAATCACAATGCCCAGCACCAATTGAATAATGCCACTACTCATAGCAGCATAAATACGCCATTTTTCATGTTGTTTCAATGCAAATAGACTCAATGCATAAATAAATGCATCTGCGAACATATCCAAAGAGTCCGCTAATAACGCGATAGAATCGCTGAATAGCCCTGCAGTGAATTCAATTAAAAACATTCCAAAGTTAAGGGCTAAAACTATTTTTAATATACGAATCTCATATTTCGTATCCGGTGTTACTTCACAATGGCAACTTGACTCATCATCAGACATAAAAAATCCCTGTTTATATTACTTTTGTCCTGATTGTGTTATTCATAACTCTGATTTAATTTTAGTGAGTAGTTTTATAAACAGGCCACTTGGAAGCGTGCGCTCAAACAAACTTCCAAATGACTAGAACAAAACACTTACTTATGTATTAAATCAGTCGCATTAACACCCAGCGGTGCATTATGGTGTGCAACACGAATAGTATTTCCCTCAACAGGTGATACCTTTAATCCTTGTTTGAATTTAGCGAACCGCGATTTTCTGCTAATTCTGTAAATTGAAACAGGCGTTGTGTTAACAATCTTTCCACTTGCATCAACTACGGAAATATCGACATGACCGGGTATGGGTGTTGTGCGATTTTTAACTCTATTATAAACCTTTCCTTTTACTACATATCCATTTTCAGTTTCAACTAAATTTACCTGGCTTACATTTGCTTTATTAGAATTAACTGTTTCAATCTTATAGTCACTATTCACTTGTGCCTGAACATTAATTGTTACCAATAATAAAGCAGCCTGACAACTGACTATTGCTAATAGTTTTATACTCATTTTCATTTTATTCTCCTGATCATTTAGATCGTTTAAAGTTGGAACAACATCCCTGTATTAAAGTTGATACTTACCACGTGAAAATACCGTATACAATATCGGCAAAACAAACAGAGTTAAAATTGTGGACGTAAATAATCCACCTACCACCACGGTGGCCAACGGTCGTTGAACTTCTGATCCTACACCTGTGGCCAGGAGCATAGGAATCAGCCCTAATGCTGCAATACTTGCAGTCATTAAAACTGGTCGAAGACGAGAAAGTGCACCCTCTAAAATTGCTTGTTCTAAATCAACACCATTTTCGAATCGTTGATTAATTGCATTAACTAACACCACACCATTTAAAACGGCGACACCAAATAATGCTATAAATCCAATAGACCCGGGCACTGACAGGTATTGACCAGAAATAAACAACGCTGCAATACCGCCTATTAAGGCTAATGGAACATTGATCATGATTAAAAGTGCTTGTCCAACAGAGTTAAATGCAAAATACAGTAACAAGAAAATCAACCCGAGTGACAATGGCACAACAATCATTAGTCGTGCTTGTGCACGTTGCTGGTTTTCAAACTGTCCACCAAAGACAATACTGTATCCAGGTGGTAATTCGATATCAGACTGTATTCGTTGATCAATCTCAGAAACAAGACCACCCATATCACGATTTTCAACATTAGTTTGAATTACAACGCGGCGTTGCACATCATCACGTCGAATTTGTGGCGGCCCTGCTTCAACGGCTACCTGAGCGACATCACTTAATCGAACCCAGGCACCACTTGATGACTGTAGTATTAAATTTTTAATCGCTTCAATACTATTTCGTGAGCTATCTTGCAATCTAACATAAATATCATAACGTTCATTACCATTAATGACTTGCCCTGCAGTTTGACCACCAATTGCATCACTCACTAAACTCATCACTTGTTGCACGGATATCCCGAAACGCGATAAACGATTACGATTTGGGCGAATGACTAATTGAGCTTCACCAGCTATTTGTTCAAGTGCAACACCGGTTGTCCCTTTAATTGTTTTAACCAGTGATTCGATTTCACGACCTTTCTTAACTAAAACATCCAGATCCGAGCCAAATAATTTAATAGCTAGTTGTGCTTTAACACCGGATAATAATTCATCAACTCGTGTTGCTATTGGCTGTGAAAAATTAAAGAGCAATCCCGGATGCAATGACATTTTTTGTTCCATTAATAGTTGGATTTCTTTTCTGTTATAGGCAGATGTCCATTCGTCTACAGGTTTTAATCCAATGAATATTTCAATATTCGACACCGGTTCCGGATCCCCACCAATTTCAGCACGACCAACACGACTAGAGGTATATAGTACTTCAGGAAATTCCATTAATTGTAATTCCAGTTTCTGAGCTACATCCAGAGCAGTTGTTAAACTCGATGACGGTGCCAATGTAATTCGGACATTGATTGTCCCCTCCTCCAGTTCGGGTACAAACTCAGTACCGAGGAAAGGGATTAACGCTATCGAAGCAATAAATAATAAAATTGAACCGATTACAATCTGTCTCTTTAATTGTAATGCCTGTTGTAAACGTTTTTTGTAACGGCCAATTATTGGTTTAAGCAACGGACTGTCTTTTTCAATAACTCCTTTTTTAAACACATACGTCGCCAATGCGGGTATTACAATTAAAGCAACCAGTAATGATGCAAACATTGCTAATACGATTGATTGCGCCATAGGTTGAAACAATTTTCCTTCGACCCCTTCGAGTGAAAATAATGGTGCAAAAACAATAGCAATAATAAGCACTGCGAAGAATACCGGACGAGCAACCTCTTTTGCTGATTCCTGAATTCGTAATGCTATACCATGATCATCATGAGCTGCATCAAACGGATGCTCATCATCCAGTGCAACAGTTTGCTTAATCTGATCATGATGGGTTGCATCGGGTGTTGCCAGGTGACTAAATACGTGTTCCATCATCACAACTGAACCATCCACCATCATACCAATCGCAATAGCCAAACCGCCTAGGGACATCAAATTTGCAGAAATACCCCAATATGCCATTACGATAAGTGCAAGCCCAATTGAAATTGGTATAGATAATAAAACCAGTAAAGAAGCACGCATGTTCATCAGAAACAACATGAGTATTATAATTATAAGTACAAATGCTTCTAATAATGCTTTAGTAACGGTACTAACGGCTTGATCCACTAAATCAGATTGATCATAGAAAGGTTCAATTACAACACCATCGGGTAATGCCTGTTGTATTGCAGGCAAACGATCTTTAATTCCATCTATAGTCGCTTTAGTGTTTACGCCCAATCGTTTAAGCACAATTCCGATAACGACTTCACCCAATTGCTGTGCTTGTCCTTTCTTTTCACCGTCCTGATAACGGCTGGTCATGGTTACTGCACCCTGGCGAATCTCTGAACCAAACGCAACGGATGCAACATCTCGAACACGTACCACTATGCCATCCTGATCTTTCAATGGGATATTACTAATATCCTGTAAACCATTATCACCCGACCGAATCCAGCCAACACCGCGAATAACAAGCTGTTCCGCACCACGATCCATATACCAACCACCCGCGTTGCGGTTATTAGCTTCAATAGCTTCACTGACATCACGTGGATTTAATGCATAACTTAATAATTTTTTCGGATCCAGCTGAACCTGATATTGACGAACATTTCCACCAAACGATAAAACATCAGTAACACCATTAACCGGCATGATTAATAATTTTACTATCCAGTCATTTAAACTACGTAATGTTAAAGCATCATATTCACTACCCGGTGCCGATTTTAATACATACTGAAAAATCTGACCCAAACCTGAGGTATTTGGTCCCATTTCGGGTGTTCCTACACCTGTTGGGATTTGTTCACGTGCAGCTTGTAAGCGTTCAAATACCAGTTGTCGGGCAAAGTAAATATCCGTACCTTCGGTAAAAACCACAGTGATTCCAGATAAACCAGTTTTAGAAATAGAACGAACTTCTTCAACATCGGGTAGACTGTACATCACTGCTTCAATAGGAAATGTAATAAGTTGCTCTACTTCTTCAGCTGCCAAACCGGGAGCTTCGGTATTTACTGTAACTTGTACATTCGTTACATCTGGAAATGCATCCAAATTTAATTTTGGCAAAATTAGGAATGCGGCGAATACTCCTGCAATTAATGCTAACAACACCAAGAGTCGGTTATTAACAGCTATATCAATGATTTTATTTAGCATGGTTTTATCCTGATTAATGGTTATGAACTTCGAAACCGCTTTTGGCTATTTCAGACTGAACAAAAAAAGCTCCAGTAGTAACTACCCGACTACCCGGTTTGATACCTTCAATTACAGCTTTACCATTGATAATTTTCACTAGTTTTATTTCCTGTGCTTTAAATTCTTTTTTGTCACCATTTTCTTCATGTTGAATCAATACTTGCCAATCACCATCCTCACTTCGTAATACCGCTGCTTCAGGTACAACTAGTGCTTGTGATTTTTTATTACCGACTATATTTGCAGTAACAAACATTCCGGGATGAAGTTGATCATTTGGATTCTCTACTTCAAGTCTAATCGCAAGAGTACGAGTTGTTTCATCAAGCGCGTGATGAACTTGGCTAACTTTTCCTGGTAGTTTTGCTGATCCAAATTCAATTTCTGCATAATTACCCTCGCTCACTATTGCAGCCTGATTTAAATTAAGTCTTGCTTCTACCCACATAACAGATTCATCAGTTATCGCTATTAATGTTCGACCTGGTTCAATTCGTTCACCTATAATAAAATGATCATGAATAATTCGACCTGACATTGGCGCAAGTAATTGAAAACGTCCATCGGCATTTTTATTACTAGAATCTTTTATTAAAGTATTAATTTCCTGTTTAGTCATACCATAGGATCCTGCTTTAGTTAATAGCTGGTTCCAATTCGCATTTGCTTCTGTATAACGTCGTTCGGCAACTACTTTACGTCCCAGTCGTTTAACCCGGTTCCACTCGCGTGTTGCGATGAGTAAATTAGCTTGAACTTCAGCCATTTCTACACTCGATAATGTAATTAATGGTTGACCTATAATTACTTCCTGTCCTAGTGTTATGTGACGATCAATTATTTGAGCTGCAATTCGTGGAGTTATTTTTACTGATTGATAATCATTTAATTTAACTTCTCCGGGTGCCTGTATCAGATCACTGATTTCCTGAAGTTTTAACTCTGTGACGGTGATGCCAGCTGCCTTCATTTGTTCGGATGTTAATTCAACAACACCAGCTTCTTCTTTATGGCCACTTTCGTTATGTTCCGTTTTTTCATTCGGACTAGCTTGTGCATTCACTTTTTTAGCATCACAAGCAGAGAGCAAAACAAAACAGAAGACGATAATTAGTTTAGATTTAATATTCATTGTTATTTATCCTGATTTATATCGGTTAAATCTAAATTCAACCAAGTTGTTATATTTGAGGTTTTATTCATCCAATCAAAAGCGCTTTGCCATAATTCACCTCGTAATTCGAATCCAGCTGTTTGAGTATCGATTGCTTGTTTTAGCTGTACTAAATAATCCGTTGTACTCATATCACCAGCTTTCCATAATTGTTTAATTAACTTTAATTGTTCTGTTACACTGGTTTTACCTGTTTGTTGCCACTTACCCCAGGTATCTTGTAGTAATTGATAACGTTTTGTACTTGTTAAAATTTTAGCTCGCAATTCACGATAAAATTGCAAAGCCTGGTATTCACTCTGTAATAGTTGTTGCTGTGCAACTTGTAATTCAGCTTTATACGAATTACGAATATTTAATGGAATTGTTAACGTTAAACCCGCTAATGTTTCCTTGTCTTCTTTTCCCCCGCGGAGTGATATAGTTGGATCCCAACTTTGTTCACTCATGCGCAATTTTACTGTCTGCCGAGCACTTTCAACGCCAGATTGCTGTGCACGTAGCGCCGGTAAATTACGTAAAAATTTTTCTTGATCATCGGGTATTCGAGCCTCTGGCAATTTTTCGGGAAGCTTTGGTAATGCATCAGGTGATGAGCCTAAAATTGCTCGAAGACTTTCATTAGCGGATGTCGATTCTGAAGCGGCTTGCGCATACGTCATAATAACTTCACTGAACGCGAGACGAGCTAAATTCAATTCAACCTGACTTAAATCACCAGCTTGATGTCGTTGTTCTGACAAATCAGCAAACTCTTTCATTAGCTCCAGATTTTTTTGTGCTAATTTGTAAATTTCTTCACGTGTTTGTTGCTGCGCTATCGCTAAAAGTAAATCATGCGCTAGCTGTTGAATTGCTAATGTATATTCAGCTTGTGCTTGTTGAAATACCGATTGCGATACTTTGGTACGAGCTCCTTGCTTATCACCAATATCAATTGTTTGGCTTAATTGTAAGTAGGACGTTTTGATATCCGTTTTTTCAGAATCAATTTCAATTTCAGGGTTATACAAAGGTTGTGTTGCAGCTGTTAGATTGGCATTTGCCATTTCCAGACCGGCACGCGCCTCTAGTAAACGCGGATGATTTACTAATACAGATTGAATAAACTGTTTTAAATTTTTTGGTGCAGTACTTTTTATTACTTCACTAGCAAATAACGATGTACACATAGGTGCAACTAATAGCAATAATGCTATTTTAAATATGGAGTTCATTAAACAAATCCTTAATTCGAGTGATAGAGCCACATCACCTAATAGTGACGCGTTCGAAACTTTCCTTTAGGGATTTAGACGGTTGGTGGTGGTGTCGCGGGTTGATACGTTTGTGATGTAGTAGTAATTAATGGTAAAGGAAGGTACTGATTAGCAATAATAGATACTTTATAACCCACATCCGGATAGATGCCGACAAAATGGGATGCACTATGGCAACAATCATCAGCACTATCAATATCAGAGTTTTGATCTTGATCCTGATCAATAGTTGAATGCTGTTGTATGTTAGATAGACAATCTGTATCAAGCGCCATTGCTATATTGCTGCCCAATAACAGAATGATCGAGAAAAATACGAATAATCGTTTCATTTGGTTAGTGTATCTAACATTTAACATATTGCAAGTCACTATTTAGGTGTTTTTGTACATTTTTTCATACTAAAGTTAAGACATACAATATTTGTGTTAGTTCAACAAATACTGAAAATTAATTAAGATTACATTAAGAAAATAAAATTGTTTAAAAATTAGTAATGCACCAAAATTGGCAGCACATTATAAGTAAATTTAGATCAGTTGAAAGGAGTAGTTAATATTTTAAGAATTTCTAACGCGAATAATAACATCGACATCAGCAATTTCAGTACCGATGGGTAACTGTGGCATAGAATTTAAATCAACATCACCAACTTCAATATCGGTTAATACGCCGGTATCTAGATTATAAAAATGATAATGCTTTTCGACATTGGAATCGTAAAAGACCTTGGATGGATCGACAATAACTTCTTTAATTAATGCTTTACGAGCAAATAAACCTAAGGTGTTATAGACAGTTGCTTTCGACACAACTGCACCACCAGTATTCACTTTAGCAAGAACTTGCTCTGCTGATAAGTGTTGTGGTTTTTCAAACAAAATTTGCGCAATCTCAACACGTTGTTGTGTTGGTGTGATACTGTGCGCTTTTAACTTCTTAATCACAGCATTCTTCAGAATAGATTGTGATTCCATCTCCTGGTAACTTGAAGTCATATCCGTTTTTTGTTTAATATCATTAAGCATAACTCAGTATAAACGATGTGTTACAAGCATTACTATCAGGGTAACTACTAATACGTACTATCATAATCCCGTATTATGGTAAAAATTATAAAATATTGATTTATCAGGTTAAATTCTATTTTATTAACATAATTGACACTCAAAAGCAGTAGTATCCAGTATTTTTGGCATATCCAACATGATATTCACTAACAACTGAGCCGACGCCAGTCCCATAATGATACCATTTCGATAATGCCCAGTATTAATATAAATCCCAGAGACTTCCGGGTGCTTACATATATAAGGTATACCATCTGCAGTGCCAGGTCGTAAACCTGCCCAGTGATACTCTACCGGATAGTGTGACAGTGATGGCACTATTGAAATAGCAGCAGCCAGTAATTTGTCATGGGCTTGTTGTGTGGTGTTTTTATCAAACCCGACAAATTCTAATGTACTGCCTATTAATACCCGTCCGTCTTTACGCGGAATTAAGTAATGTCCACTATCGAGGATAATTCGTTTTAGAGTATCAGGCGGTGTTTTTAGTATCATCATTTGACCACGAACTGGATTAACATCGACTAATGCTTGTTGTTGCCCGGCTAATTTTTTTAATAACTCGCCACTCCATGCACCGCTAGCAACAATTAAATTATCGGCTGCAATAGCTCCTGCTGTAGTTTGCACAACAGAGAATTTATTATTAGTTGTTTTTATTTCTAAAACTTCGCAATGCGTTTTTATAGAAATAGCCGAATTTTTCATTAATTGATGAAGCGCTTTCACAAAACGAGGATTACGAACTTGCCCAACATTCGGTAACCACAGCGATTCCCCTTTTATATCGCTGGTTAAAGGCTCAATTTCATGCGCTTCAGATGCTGATACAAATTGAGCATCACGATTGTATTTTTTCATCCATGCTACAATTTCAGGCCTTTGATCTTCGATATTGCGAATTAATAATCCACTGGATAAAATTTCAGAATCGATTCCGGTTTCACGAGTTAAGTTACTTATAAATTCCGGGTAATGTTGCTGACTCCATTGTGATAAATCATTAACTGCATCGGCATAACGCCAGGGATACAATGGTGATAAAATTCCACCACCAGCCCAACTTGATTCAGAACCAACATCAGCTTTATCCAGCAGGCATACTGACTGACCTTGTTGCGATAATAATTGTGCGGTCATCATACCGATAGCGCCAGCTCCAACAATGATCGTATCAAACACTTACCGTACCTCTCCTAAACAAAATTTTAAATCTCACTAAAACAATGCAATTTAAACACAAAATGAGTCATTGACGTAAATTGATGCAATAGCGTTAACATCACAGTAATTATCGTAGTTATTATAAGGAAATTACAGCTTATCTGGTTAATTAAACAGCATATCGGAGTTAACAGGACAAATTATAATCTACAGGCTATAAATTAAACATAACAAATTGCGCGCAATGGATATGCATTAAATGTAGGTATAAAAATGCATAAAAAATCCGGTTTTACCCTTGTTGAGTTATTAGTCACCATGGCAGTTTTTGGTGTTCTTGCAGCAATCGCATTTCCTCAGATGTCAGGCTTTTCTGATAATAACCGCATGGTAAGTCAAGTTAATAACCTCTCTGCTAATTTGCAATATGCGCGTAGTGAAGCAATTCGCCAAGTTAGAAATGTCACTATTGAGACACTTGATGGTACAGCAAATTGGCACAATGGATGGCAAGTCTATGTTGATTCAGATAACAGTGGCACAGCTCAAGCTACTGAATTACTACGTGTAGTCGCAGCATTAGGTGCTAACACATCTTTCGTTTCAGCCGGTGCTATTCCGAGCAGTGTTATCTTTACACCCAATGGCCGATCAAACGTAACAGTTGCGGTTGGTGAAAATTTTAAATTGTGCCAAACGAATCGCCCTCCTGGAAATTTTGGTAAAACACTAACACTTTTTCCGATTGGTCGCCTTGTTGTAAACACACAAACAGCCTGTCCATAATCTAACTTATACAGCGAGTTAAAAATGAAAGCAGTATTAAAAGCACAATTGAAATATCAACATGGTTTCACCTTACTTGAAATTCTTATCGCATTTATTATTTTATCAGTGGGTGTTTTAGGTCTTGCTGGTTTACAGGGTGCATCTATTCAAAGTAGCAACACCGCCTATATGCGTACTGTGGCGACAAGCCAAATTTATGATTTTGCTGAACGCATTCGATCAAATACAGAAGGACATAATCTCGCAGTGAATGGTGGTGATAATGTTTATAATCAACTCTCGGGTATTCCTTCTTACCTCAACTGTAATATCGTAACAAAATTACCATCTTCAGGCTGTAACACATCTGAACTTGCCATACGCGATATCGCATTATGGAATACAGAAAACGCTCGGGTGCTTCCTAATGGACAAGGAACTGTTCGACGAGCAGGTCAATCCTACATAATCACTGTGTCCTGGGATGAAGATAGCCTTGGTAATGGTTTTGCAAAAGACGGCTTTGGCTTCCCGGTATGTGATCCACTAGTCACTAACACTCTAAAATGTGTTCAATACAGAATAGAACCTTAAAGCTACGAGATATATTATGATGAATCAAAATAAGATAATTGGTGTTACTCTAATTGAATTACTCATTGCTATGGCAATTAGTTCTATCCTACTTCTTGGTGTTGGCTCAATCTACAGTAATACCAAGCGAACTTATTTCGTGCAAGATGAATTTGGGCTATTACAGGAAAATGCCCGGTATGCACTTGATGTATTAGAAAAAGAAGTCCGAAATGCAGGATATGTTGGTTGTAAGAGCCTTTCATTGCTTACGCCTAATAGCATCGTGACTAATACGGCCGAATTTGGTGGCGTCGATTTTGGACCGAATAATTTTTTATTAGGTCACAAAAATTCAGGTGGTGTATACAATCCCCCTTTTCCATCACCTTCAACTAGCGTTATGCCTAATACCGATGCGGTTACGATACGTCGAGGTTCAAGTTGTGGTGGACACTTAACAGGAAACACTGCTCCTAACAATGCCAACATTCAAATCACCAGTAGTTGTGGCTTTCAACAAAATGAAATTGTTATGATTACCGATTGTGAACGTGCCGATATTTTTAAAGTTACCAATAACCCAAATGACATTGGTAAAAATAATCCAACCACACTCACACACAGTAATGCAGGTAATACAACCAATAAATTAAGTAAAATTTATGGTGATGATGCCACTATTTATAAACTTCAACGCGATACCTATTTTATAAAAACCGATCCAATATCCGGTAATCCTAGCTTGTACGTTAGAGGATTAATGAATCAAGGTGGTGCTTATGGTGTGTTTGAAACTCAAATTGCCGATAATGTTGAATCCATGCTGATAGATTATGGTATTGATCTGGATTACGTGCAGGATTCTGATATAACAGCTATTGGTGCCGACACGTATTTAACAGCTGACCAGATAGTAGGACTAGGTACAAACCCTCTAAATAATGGCGCAACTATGTGGGCCAGTGTTGTTAACTTAAGAATACGATTATTAATGCGCAGTAATCCGGTTTCAAATCGTGAACGAAAATATGATTGGGACGGAGCAACAGTAACACCTGCTACCGGCGACTATCGGATTAGACAAGCCTATTCTGTCACCATCAACCTACGTAACCGAACACCTTAATTCACAGAGCCTATTGCTATGAAAAATACAAACTCAATAAATTTAAACAATCGATTCCATTATAAATACCAATCAGGTGCGGTGCTTATCATTGGACTCATATTATTATTTTCACTCACCTTGCTAGGTGTTGGTGCCATGAGCACTAACTTAATGCAACAAAGAATGGCCAGCAATATGGGCGATGCAACATTAGCATTTAATGCATCCGATACACTGATACGCCGGGAACAACGATGGCTAAAATCGCAACCAAATGAAGCCGCCGTTTTAAAAGCCGATTGCGATAACAATACCCGTTGTATTTATTTTGCCGGTGAAGATAAAAAAAATATTTTAGTAACAACTTACAGTGACGAGTGGTGGGAAGATGCTGCAGTCATGACCCAGGCCTGGTGGGACGCCAACGCGTATGAATATTGTTGCGCCCCGATACCCTCCGACCTCGATAATGTTTTATTAGACCCAAAAATTGTAATTGAGCGACAACAATACGAGCTCGACAGTATTGATTTGGGGACAACATCATACCCGACCGGTGTAACCCTGTCTCTTATACGCATATCCGAGCCCCCGCGACTAAGGCGAACATCGAAAGCCGCCCTCTATTTTAAAAAAATACTACCCACACACAAGATTATCCAAAATCACAAACACACATTCTTGAAAA
>CAYOHQ010000058.1:0-12580 GCA_964403805.1 uncultured Thioalkalispiraceae bacterium
GAGAAAACACAAACACGCGTTACCAAACCCGTAAAAAAAATAACTCATTGAATGTTCAATTTTATCGATATGCGGAATAGAGACTTCAACGGATTGCGGTAGAGTGATCAAACTCAATAGTATAATAACAGATAACCAAAGCCACGAAATTGTTAACCACAGAATTCTATTATGCAGAATCATTAATGTGTATAATTTACTAAAATTATTTTCAAGTAAAAAATATTAATAACACACCACCCAAGACTAAACGGTAAACGACATAAGGTAACATTCCAAAGCGATCCAGTAATTTCAGAAAGAAATGAATGCAAAATAAAGCACTTGCAGCCGAAATAATAACGCCAATAAAAATTGCACTCCAATCGACTGGTAAAGCACTATCCAGTAAGGTTTTTGTTTTATATCCTCCTGCAGCCAGTATTAAAGGGATAGCCAATAAAAATGAAAACCGCGCAGCGGCTGTTCGGCTAAGCCCCATAAATAAACCCGCAGTCATGGTTATTCCAGAGCGGGATGTTCCGGGTATAAGCGCTAACACTTGAAACAGGCTGATAACAACAACGTCTTTCCAGGTAATATTTTTTTCATCATGGGTTTGTTGTCCTTTTCGATTGCCATACCAATCACCCACCATCAATAACACACCAAAACCAATCGTGGCATAGGCTATTACAATTTCAGAACGTAATTGTGTTTCGACAAAATCATTCAGCAATAAACCGGCAATACCTGCTGGTATAGTTCCAAAGATAACGGCCCAAGCGAGACGACTATCACCAACCGAGCTTCTACTAAAAATAGATGAAAACCAGTCCGACGTCATTGCCTGAATATCTTTCCTAAAATACGTAACTACCGCTATCAAACTGCCGATATGAACAGCAACATCAAAAGCAAGACCTTGATCCTGCCAACCCAAAATAACTGGAACCAGAATTAAATGCGCGGAACTGGATATAGGTAAAAATTCAGTTAAACCTTGTATTAAACCCAGAATAATAATTTGTACGATGTCGATCATATGTTATTTTTCTCTATTATTTTATAAACTTTCTAACTTATAAGTATTTAATTACTTCTCATCGAATTTTAAAAACAAGAAGTATAAACAAATTAATACTAAATTCGCCGGCTTCGGAACCGGTATAGCCCAATCAAGACACGCAAAACATTGCCATCCCTGGCTTGCTCGGGTGCCGCGTCCTGCGGCACACGGTCTTGATTGGGCTATCCCGATTCCAAATCCTCATTTTTTCTCTCTTTTCTAAATACGTAAAAAAATTTAAGTTTTTTATAATTGATAACGTAAATCTCGCATCGAGAAACACGGTAATTCAAAATTTGAATCTATACTTAATCCTTTTTCAAAGCCGATAACTTTAACTGTTTCACCCATTTCATATGGCATAGTTAGCTTTTTAACTTGCTGACTGATAATTAATTGTTGTTTAATGTCTTGCTTATTATTATCAACAAACTCTTGCATTAATTCCATTAGGCCACTCGCCATTAAAAATTGTGCCTGTGTAGTATAACCATTTAATTGTAGACCAGCTCGTGTTGCTGCGCCTGTATTTTGACTCGATTTAAGAACTGTATCGGTCAAATTCGAAAAATCAATATGTGCGGTAATATCCTGTAAACCCGGATATAAAAAAGGATCATCGTGTCGGCTGTGTTGGTAAAAACAACTCAGGGTGCCTTGTGAACGCTGCTCATGATAATACTCTTTCTCAGAGTAACCATAATCTAATAATAGAATATAGCCTTTCTTTAAAATTGCATTAATACTTGCCAACCAATCTTCAGCCGCAAAATTAACGTCACTGTGATAATTTTCTGGCAATTCACTATTACAATTTTTTTCTATTTTTGATATCCGTTCGGTTAAACGTGAATTAGCCGATGTATCATCCTGCCAGATAAATTTACCCTCTTCAAATGCGACATGCCGCTCAAAGACAGAATGATTTTTTTTCCTGAATAATTGTACCGGCATTGCATCTAACAATTCATTAGCAACAATTACTCCTGAAAAAAATTCTGGTAAGGTATCAAGCCATTTTACTTTATCGAACTGTTTCGGCGCAATCTGTTGTATTGTTTGTTGTTGTCGTTCTTTTAACTCAGCACTGCGTTCAAGAATACAATATTCTTTCACATCAATATTGATTAAAGCCAATTCATTCAAGATGTCAGCTGCCATTTTACCACTACCAGCTCCTGCTTCCAGTAGCTTGGCATCAGATAATTGGTGCAACACCGGCGAAATTGCACGTGCAATACAGCGTGAAAATAATGATGATATTTCAGGTGCCGTGATGAAATCACCTTGTTCACCAATTTTAGTACAGCCTGCACTGTAATAACCCAGACCCGGCGCATATAACACCTGTTCCATGTATTCTTCGAACGAAATTGCACCACCAGATTGTTGTATTTTATCCGCTATAGACGTTATCAATTTTTGGCTATGGTTGATTGCATCAATACCGGGAACTGCTATTTTCATTTCATAAGGCTCTTATAATGCTCTGGGTAATACTCAGGGATGTTCATAAAATACTCGCCTGTAATATAATTACTCTGTGATGCAATAATTAAAATGAACTGGCTAATTCATACCGATATGTTATCGTATTAACAAATTTGTTACATCATGAAATTAAAAAGCATTATGCCTGAATCTAATGATATTAATAACAAGGTCGCATTAATTACCGGTGCCGCCCGACGTATCGGTGCTGAAACCGCTAGAATATTGCATGCCAATGGAATGAATATTGTCATCCATTATCGCAAAACGCGTTCTGATGCGCTTGCCCTGCAAACCGAATTAAATGCTATTCGAAGCGATTCGGTTATTATCGTGCAGGCTGATTTGAGTAAACCTAAAGGCTTAATACCATTAATCCAGCAATGCAGTGAAACCTTTGGAAGACTCGATGCTTTGATTAACAATGCTTCCAGTTTTTATCCCACACCAATCGGTACGGTGACTGACGATCAATGGGATGATCTGATGTCGAGTAATTTAAAAGCACCCTTTTTTTTATCTCAGGCAGCAGCACCGGTATTAAAAAAATTCAAAGGCTGTATCGTGAATATTGTTGATATTCATGCCGATCGCCCTCTTAAAGAACACCCGGTTTATTGTATGGCAAAAGCCGGCCTGGTAATGATGACAAAATCCTTAGCCCGTGAACTGGGGCCAGAAATTCGCGTCAACGCCGTCGCCCCCGGTGCTATCATGTGGCCTGAGAATGATATGGACGAATTAACCAAACAACGTATATTATCCCGTACCACCTTAAAGCGCGAAGGCAGCCCAAACGATATTGCCAATACGATTTTATTTTTAATCGCGCAATCGCCCTATATCACCGGGCAGGTTTTTAGTGTGGATGGTGGTCGTTCGTTAAGCTAAATTTTTTAACACGAAATTTCTATCGGCCATAATTTCTGGCTGTCTTTATCGTATTCCTGCCACAACTGTCCGATAGTTTTTTTTACAGTAGGATGAATTAGATCCGCGGCAAGTTCAGAGAGTGGCAATAACACAAAAGCATTCGTTGTAATCTCACCACGGGGTAGTTCAAGGTGATCTTCATGCAAAATTAAATCATCATACAATAATAAATCCAGATCTAATGTTCGTGATGAAAACTTAGGCCCGGTTCGGTCACGATTAAAATTATCTTCTATCGTTCTTAAATTGCTAGCTACCGTTGTTACATCAACAGTAACATCGGCCATGACGACCAGATTATAAAAATTATCACCATCAAAACCAACAGCATCACTTTCGTAAACTATCGATGTTGCAATAGCACCATACAGCTCGCGCAAGGCTTTTATACCAGCACAAACATGGTATTCCGCATTTATATTACTACCAACACTGATGTAAATAACGGCCATAATAATCCAGAGTTATATTTTTGTTCCACGTTCAATCATAACACCAACATTTCGTGAGCCACGAATCGCGCCGGGTTTGCTAACACGTAATTTTACCCAGGGCACTGAAAATTCATTCAGAATAATGTCACAAATTTTTTCAGAAAGCGTTTCAATTAATTGAAACTCGGTTGCTTCAACATATTCGATTAATCGTTTTGCAACGGCCTTATAATTTAAAGTATCTTCAATTACATCGCTGCTTGCCGCTTTAGCAATATCCGTTGCCATTTCGATATCCAGGCTAATCGTTTGCTTGGTGGTTCTTTCCCAGTCGTATATACCAATAATTGTTTCAATTTCTAATTCGGTTAAATAAATAATATCCATAACTACTTCACTATTTTCATTATTGTGTTTTAATCTCTTTATATTTTTCTGGCAACACTATATCCTGTGTTATAACGCGTTTCCAGTTACGATTATAAAATAAACTGCATATTCATTTTGATGAACATACCGACTATCGACATCCTCTATATTTTCTGCGCTTATCTGATTGGCTCAATTTCTTCCGCGATTATAACCTGCAAACTATTGTCGTTTCCCGATCCACGATCAGGCGGATCGAATAATCCCGGTGCTACCAATGTATTGCGTATTGCAGGAAAAAAAGCAGCGGCAATAACGCTTGTTGGTGATATGTTAAAAGGCTACATTCCCGTTCAAATTGCAGTGTTATTTTCATTAAATGACAGCTCGATTGCTTTTATTGCAGTCGCTGCATTTCTGGGTCACTTGTTTCCGGTATTTTTCGGTTTTAAAGGCGGCAAGGGGGTCGCTACCATGTTGGGAATTTGTTTCGGCTTTTCACCCTGGGTCGGTCTGGCAACTGCTGCTACCTGGTTATTTGTTGCCAAGGTGATTCGGATATCATCCTTATCTGCATTAATTTCAATGTTGCTGGCTCCGGTTTATGTCTGGCTATTTATCCCGGACAATACCTCAATCCTCGTTGCCTGTTCGATTATGACTTTAATCTTGTTTTGGCGTCACCGGAGTAATATTCGTAATTTAATAAGCGGTAAAGAAAACCGTATCGGCTCCTGATAGCATTATAGCTATCTCTAAATTTTATCTGGTTCAAGCACCCCACTTTTTCATCATTTATTATTGACTAATATATCAATAAGCGCTATTTTTGTTTTATAGTATTTAATTAATTACCAATATAGTCAATAAATGTCTATATTTAGTACTATTTAATATTTTATTGATTAATGGATCAATTATGAAGCAATCACACGTTCAGAAAGCCGCATTTATTGCCGTGATTAACCAGATAATTGCGGCAGGTAGACTCCAGCAACCGCGCATTACGGCAAAAGAATTGGCTACCCGATCAGGCATAACACCCGAGACATTATCACGCATGAAAAGCCGCGGTAGCGGTGATTACAGTGTTATTGATGCCATGGCGCGTATTGTTGGATTACGACTGAGCCTGGAGCCAAATGACGATACCCAGGCTGCAATACGGAAAGGGGAATTCTTTTAATGGCTGATAAACATGCCGTTATATGGACTCGGATCACCGGCTCGCCTGTGAAAATGGGTGATTTGATTGTCACGCCAGAACAAACCCGCTTTAGTTATCACGAGGATTTTCTGGCGCAGAATAATCCGAGTGGTTTATCGCTATTATCCAGCCCACAATTATTTGCCAGTGATCCGGTAATCTTTTACGCTAAAGATGTAATACCAATGCACCCCAGATTAATGTCGCTAATCCCCGGAAATGGCCGTAACAATATTCAGCGTCGAATCTATACGCGTGTACTCGATAAAAATGAGCACCCCATCGCTGCTGGTTTTGATACTAACTGGGAGCTTCTGCTATTAGCCGGACACAACGGTATTGGCCATATCGATATTTTTCGGGACGATCGGGTTGCAGAAAAATGGTATGAAACCAAAGAAGAACACCATGAAATTATCGGTAAGCGCTCTAACTTTTGGCAAAGCATCAAGCAGGATATCCAGGACATATCCAATAATGATCCGGATGTTTATGATTTAGAGAGTGAGGATATCGTTGAGCTACTGGGGCCAACGCCCTCAGTCGGTGGCATGATTCCAAAATTGCTGGTTGCAATTCCCGATACAGAAAAGTGGAGTGGTACTTTTGCTGCACCTGGCACTAAACAAGTACAACAACAAAAATACGTTGATGTTTTGCTGAAAATTGAGCCACGTGAATACCGTGGCGTTTCAGCATTGGAAGCAAATTGTCTGGACTGGCACACAAAGCTGGAATTCAGAGTACCACGCTACTGGCGCACCGAGCTTGATGGCATGAACTTATTGGCAGTCGAACGTTTTGATCGAACTGAAGACGGCACACCAATACCAATGGAAAGTTTCTTCTCGGTGTTTGCATCGGGTGACAAAAATTTTCAGGAAACTGCCGATACTGATCTACAGGAAATTGGTGATCGCATTACGAAACTTGCCAGTGTTGTTAATATGGATACCAACGCCGTACGACAAGAAATTTATAAACGCTTTTTAGTGGCCTTTTTTACCGGCAATGGCGATATGCATCTGGAAAATTTATCTTTTTTGGGTGGCCCTGATAAAGTTGAACTCGCTCCGGTTTACGACCCGGCACCAATGCGTGCCTGGGCGCAACATAATAGTCGTTCGGCAATTCCGATTAATTTTGATAATGATATCGGTGGTGTTGTTGATAATTTTATTGCGATAGGAACTTCATTTGGTTTTAGTCTCAATGAATCAAAAGAGTTATTTTATTTTTATGAACAAAACACACGAAGTTATACTGAAAACATTATGAGCCTACAAGATGTGCCAGAACAGCGTCGTAAAAATTTGCATGATTTATTGCAACAAGAACGGCAGTTATTAAAACTACCGATATAAATGCACCTTGACATAAATCAAGTTAAGCAACATATTTGTTATTTGTAGTGATTTGACTTCATATATTGAAATCCAATGCCTTGACGAATTGCATTAACACTCGTATGTTGAGCTTTAGTTTACTTAACGTTAAAGTAAAGCTATGCTTTACAGCAACCACAACAACGAGGTCACTATGTCTGATACATTATTTGATAAAATTGGTGGTACTGCTGCCGTCGAAGCCGCTGTTGATATTTTTTATAGGCACATCCTTGAAGACAAATCGATTAATCAGTTCTTTGATAATACCGATATGGAAGCTCAACGTGCAAAACAAATGTCCTTTTTAACCATGGCGTTTGGTGGCCCCAATAATTACTCAGGTAAAGACATGCGTGAAGCACACGCACCATTAGTCGCAAAAGGTTTAAACGAAGATCATTTCAATGCTGTAGCCGGTCACCTGAAAGACACACTTAAAGAACTTGAAGTCCCTGATAATTTAATTCAAGAAGTCATGGTGATTGCCGGAAGCACACACGATGATGTTTTAGGTCTTTAATAGTTACAGTATTGTATTTTGCGTAAACTAATTTTCGAAGCTAAAAAATACGACTGTCTCGAAGATGAAACGGTTCTGCAAACCTTACTTCGAAACAACATCAATGCTTCATACTCCTGTAACGTTGGAATATGCCAAAGTTGTTTATTAAAAACATCATCGACCGCGATACCGGAACGCTCTCAACAGGGGCTAAATAAAAAATTAATAAAACAAAATTATTTCCTACCCTGTGTGTGCAGACCACAAAATGATTTTGAAATTATTGAGAGCGCCGAACACGAAATATTTTTAGACTCTATTGTTCTTGAAAAACACTGGTTATCAAAAGAAGTATGTCAGTTTATTTTGCAAAAACCAGACGATCTACAATATCATCCCGGCCAATTTGTTAATATTCGAAATAGTGATTCTCTAACACGTAGTTATTCCATTGCTAGTGGACCGCAATTAAATAAAATTGAATTGCACGTTAAACATTTACAAAATGGCAAAATGAGTAACTGGATGTGTAGTGATTTAAAACCCGGTGACACAATTGAACTTCAAGGCGCAAATGGTGATAACTATTATGATGTTGACACTAAAAATCAAAATATTCTATTAATTGCTACCGGTACTGGACTCGCACCACTACTCGGTGTTGTTCGGGATGCTCTGGCAAACGATCACCAGGGTGAAATTCACGTTTACCATGGTAGTCGTTATTGTGATGGCTTATATCACATTGACACTATGCGTGAATTGGAAAAGCAACATTCCAATATGCAATATTATCCCTGTATATCATCGTCTAATCCCTTATTAAACAATACCAAAAGAATCCCCCATTGCATTCATGAACGAGCTGATGAATTCGCCATTAAAAGCCATGCATCATTAAAAGACTGGAAAGTGTATTTATGTGGTCACCCTGACATGGTTAAACAAGTTAAAGCCAAAGCATATATAGCTGGAGCAGCTTTAAGTGACATTCACCTTGATGCATTTGAATTAAAAGATCTTCGTACTAAACCAAGATAACCTATCAAAAAAATATTTCTTTAATCATAGTAGCTAATTTTTTAAACTCGTCTGCTCTTGCTGTGCCCTTGCGCCACAACAGTGCTATTTCACGATAACTGTTTTCCTTTAAAGAATACATTTTTACCTGAGTACCTTTTAATAAACCGGAGTGTTCAGCCATCTCAGGTAAATAAGTGATTCCCAAATCACTATCGACCATTTGAATCAAGGTAGATAGACTACTGGCGCTGAATCGATTTATTTTTTCCTGCTGAAATAAACGACACGCTGCTAGAGCATGATCGCGTAGACAGTGACCTTCCTCCAGAAGAATGACACTATCGCTATTAAGTCTGTTTAATTGATAATGCGCCGGATCAACCAACTTACTATTTTTACGGCATGCCAATTTGAATTTGTCTTTAAATAAAACCTGGTACTCGGTATTTTTTAAACTGTAAGGTAAGGCTAATAAAATAACATCCAATTCGCCTTTCATAAGCCTGTCGTATAATTGTGCGGTTAAACCTTCACGTAAATACAATTGTAAGTTTGGTAATTGTTTTCGTAATTTGGGTAATACTGATGGTAATAAAAAAGGCGCTATCGTCGGAATAATACCCAGATTTAATTGACCGGATAACACTCCTCGGTTTTCGCTCGCAATTTCAACCAGATATTCAATATCACGCAAACACAATCTGGCCTGAGAAACAATTTCCTGACCGACCGCCGTTATGGTGACACTTTTATTGGTGCGATCAACCAGGTGGCAATTTAATATCGTTTCCAACTCTTTGATAGCAATGCTAAATGCCGATTGTGATACAAAACAAGTCTTTGCAGCCTGTCCAAAGTGCAGCTCTTTATCAAGAGCTACTAAATAGCGTAACTGTTTAACAGTCGGTAATAGTGCCATATCGTGTTTACTTCCCTAAATTTCTATCGATATATAAAATATATCATAACAATCAGTATATTCAATTTTATTAATCATTAAATCTACCCTAGAATTACACCATTATCACTAATTACTTACCTAATTCAGGAGTGAATCATGCTACAAGACCAAACAGGAAAAACCGTACCAAATATAACATTTCACCAACGTGTCAATGACGAATGGCAAGACATTACAACTGACGCTATATTCAAGGATAAAACAGTAGTAGTGTTTTCATTACCCGGCGCATTTACACCAACCTGTTCCAGCAGCCACGTGCCGCAATATAATAAATTAGCACCCAGTTTTTACGACAATGGTGTTGATGACATTGTCTGTGTGTCAGTGAATGATACTTTTGTAATGAATGCCTGGAAAAAAGATCAAAATGCCGAAAACATTAGATTCCTGCCTGATGGTAATGGCGAATTTACCAAAGCAATGTCAATGCTGGTGGAAAAAGATTCGCTGGGATTTGGACAACGATCATGGCGTTATTCAATGCTCGTAAAAAACGGTGTTATTGAAAAAATGTTTATCGAAGCTGATGTAGAAGGCGACCCCTTTGAAGTTTCCGATGCCGATACCATGCTGGATTATATAAACCCTAAAGCAACACGCCCACAGAATATTACGCTGTTTACACGTCCCGGATGTCCTTATTGTGCTACCGCAAAATCACTTCTGGATTCGCAAAACTTGCAATATGAAGTGATTGAATTGAATAAAAATATTTCAGACACAACTTTACTCGCCGTAACAAAAACCGACACTGTACCACAAGTATTTATTAATGGTGAACATATTGGAAACTCTGAAGATTTAGAAGTTTATCTGAAAAAAGATATAGCGGCGTAATTTTTTTCACAAATATTATTTAAAATAATATGAGTACTATTTAATTTCACTGCTGTCCCGTTAACTTTGAAACGAGTAAAAATGTGCGGATATGGAATCGGTACAGCCTGATAAAGACCGTCTGCTTCATGGATGAAGCAGACGGTCTTGATTGGGGTATCCCGATTCCAAATCCTCATATTCCCTGTTATTTCTAATTATCTAAATAGTAACAAAGAAAAAAAACCAATAAAATTATAATCGCCCACTAGATTTAATATCCATATAATGATTCACCATCGTAACCGGTAACTGCTCAGGATTTACGTCTAAATGTAATACACCTTCATGATCTAAACGCTGGTGTGTTTGTCGACGGTATTTCGCATATTGTTGCGCTGCGGCATGATCGATTGCAGAATCAAAATCAGTGACTGGTTTTTGCATCATGTCATCAATGACTTTTTCTTTTAAACTGGCTAATAATACCAAATGGCGTTTTTGCATTATTTTTATTGCCGGCATTAAATCTTCGGTATCTTCATCACGTAGATTGGTAATTAAAACAACTAGCGCACGTCGCCGTTGATGAATCATTAATTTACTGGCAGCATTAGTGTAATCAGGTGAATAACTGCCCGGTTGTAAATCATAAATGGTATTTAAAATATGATTAATACTTGAAATTGATTTTCGTGGTGACATCCAACGCTCTTCGCCACTGAATGTCATTAAACCAACAGCATCACCCTGACGTAAGGCAACGTGTGATAATAATAAAATGGCATTAAGAGTATGATCAAAATGCGTTAACTTACCGTCTTCGGATAACATACGACGACCGCAATCGACTAAAAATATAATTTGTTGATCCCGCTCTTCCTGATAGTCGCGTGAAATTAATTTATGTAAACGTGATGTTGCTTTCCAATCAACCTGTCGTAATGAATCACCTTCGCGGTATTCCCGTAATTGATGAAAATCCTGTCCTTCACCACGGCGACGTTTTTTGATAATGCCAATTTGAGAAAGCCGTTGATCCATTGCTAATAAAGTATATTTCATTACCGCTGCAAAATTAGGATAGACCCGAACCGATGAAGGTTCACCAATCAATCGATTTCGTTTCCAAAACCCCATTAGTGAATGAATTCTGATTTGAGTTAAATTAAAATTAAAGTCACCACGTTTTAACGGTTTAATTCGATACTGCACTTCACCCCAGCCATTTGCGGGTAATACCAGTGTTAGGGGGAGATCCTCAAAATCAGCATTTTCAGGATAATGATCATATACATCGATTTGCCGATCTTGAGTTGCCGGATTATGAAACCGTAGTGTCACCGATATCCAACTACCGAGTGACAGGGCGCTCATCACTTCACGGCTCACTGTAATTTTCTTACGTTGAACTAAACTACTAAAATCAATTAGCACTACTATTGCTAATGTCGCAATGAGAAATTGCCATCCTATTAATGTGGCGGTGTAATAACTTGCCACTAAAGACAATAATAAACACACTACACCTAAATACACTAATCGCCTGGTTGGTATCATTAACTTGCTCATATTCCTGTTTATTCCTATCTTAATGTTTATCCGCTAACTTTAAAGCGAGTAAAAATGTGAGGATATGGAATCGGTACAGCCTGATAAAGACCGTCTGCTTCATGGATGAAGCAGCCGAGCGGCCATGGATGGCGAATAGCGCGTCTTTATCAGGCTGTACCGGTTTCATGTCCGATGGAATTAACGTGGTTTGAAACGTAGAAACTAATATCATTTTTACTATTTTTCTCAAGTTTATGGAACTACAGTAATCCTTTCTATAATTCCAATTTATAATCGAGGCGCATCTACTGCATCGAGTAAAGACGTTAATATCGCATCTGCGCTTTGTCCTTCGATTTCCATCTCGGGTGATAATATTATTCTATGCCGCAGGGCTGCCAGTGTAATACTTTTAATATCATCCGGAGTGACAAAATCATTACCGTTTAATAATGCAGCTGCACGCGCTGCACGAACCAGTGCTAGGCCACCACGAGGCCCTGCACCAACCATAATGCCCGGCCAGTTTCGAGTTTGCCTGACGATGTTCACAGCATAATCTGAAACACGTTGATCAATTTGCATTTTTGCAGCGACATTTTGTATTGCAATAATTGCTTTATTATTGACTATGGCATTAACTGCATCTACATCAATGGAGTCACCAATTTTTCCGGAAGTGATGGTGCGAACCAGATTTTTCTCATCCTTATCATTAGGATAATCAATTAATATTTTTAATAAAAATCGATCCAACTGCGCTTCGGGTAAAGGATAGGTGCCTTCCTGCTCTAGTGGGTTTTGTGTTGCTAAAGTCATAAACGGTAAGTCAAATGCCAATGCTTTACCTT
>CAYOHQ010000059.1:0-12391 GCA_964403805.1 uncultured Thioalkalispiraceae bacterium
GTTTTTTCGTATATCTATACCAATCTGCTTGATGATGATGGTTGGCTTAGTGTGTTATGGGAATCAATTTTTGGTGAAACGTCATTAGCACCAGATTTGTATAATATTTACGGAGTTGCATTTGTGTTAACTCTCGCTAGTTTTTCTTATGTGTTTTTATTAGTTCATGATGCATTAACCCGAACCAAGCAAAATTTAGAAGAGGCAGCTCAAATTCAAGGGGCGACTAAACGCCAAATATTTTTTACTATTAATTTACCGTTACTTCGTCCTGCTATTGCTGCCAGTATGGCAATGGTTGTGTTGCACGTGTTGTCTGATTTTGGTGCTGTTAGCACACTTCGCTTTCAAACATTTACCTTAAGTATCTTTAATCAAATGAATGGTCGCTTTGATTATAATGCAGCGGCTGGTTTAAGCTTGGTGTTAGTTTCATTAAGTTTAAGTTTTTTAATTCTTGAGCGCTTTTTCCGATCACGGCAACGTTATTATTCCGGTAGCCAATCGCGAACCATTAAACGTAAGCCAGTAACGACATTAGAATTAGCTCTAATTTGGAGTTGGTTGGGTATTATTGGTTTGTTCTCATTTTTTTTACCGGTTGCGTGGATGATAAGCTGGAGTATCGAGTCCTGGTCTCAGGGGCTAATTGATAATGAATTCTGGTCCTATGTTGGAAATTCGTTAACGATTAGTTTTGCAACGGCTTTTGTGGCAGTGTTCATGGCTTTACCAATCGCCTTGTATCATGCTCGGAAAAGAAATATTTTGAGCCAAACCTATGTACAATTATCGAGTGTTGGATTTGTTTTACCTGGTCCAGTTATCGCCTTGGGCATTCTGGTTTTTATCCTAGGTTGGTTAGAACCTTTATACGGAGGAATGGCCGCATTAGTTTTTGCAATGGTCATTCGATTCTTGCCCTTAGCGGTGCAATCACAAGAATCTGCAGTACAACAAATTACTCCAAATCTGGAATTAGCCGGACGTAGTTTAGGTGCCGGCGCCTGGGAAAATTTGTGGCGGGTAATATTACCGTCTATCCGGGGTGGCATGCTCACCGCATGGGTTTTGGTATTTATCGATACTTTAAAAGAATTACCGGCAACTATTATTTTGCGTCCAATTGGTTTTGATACTTTACCGGTTCGAATCTGGATAGAAGCCAGTGAAGAAATGCTGGAACTTGCAGCTCCTGCCGCATTATTGTTGGTTATTTGTACCTTGCCTGTATTATGGTTTTTATTAAAACCAATGCAAAATCCCAAGGCTTAGCCACCTAGACATAAAGATCATATGATCAGCTTGGAATATCAATAACTCTCTAGTAAAATAGTGCGTTCAACGTCAAGATAAATGGGAGAGTTTCTGTTTCATATTGTCCTAACTTACTAATAAATATACTATTTTAAGTAAGTTGGTGATCGCTGACTCAGAACGCCGAAGGCGCAATCCGCCCGGAATCGCTCAGGCAAACGGACCATTTATTTTAAGATAGCAGCTATTTATTTGGCTTACTTAACGTTGACTCTGGAGAGCGATCATCTCGGATGATCCACCGACGGGTTAATACTCTCAGGTACTAGGACAGAGGGGCGGCAGATGTATTGATCTGTTGTTTGCCTTTATTTATAGTATTTAATTGTTGAGATAGTATTGACCATCATGAGTGACAATAATCGAATTATTCCAGTTTTTGACCATTCGGCAACGCCGAATCCGTCACGTCTGCCTGCATGGATACGGCAGCGTATTGGTGGTGGTGTGGTATATGATGCAACAGCCCAAGCCGTTAAAGATCACCAATTAAATACAGTCTGTGAAGAAGCAAGCTGTCCTAATCGAGGAGAGTGCTGGAGTAGGGGGACGGCAACGTTTATGTTGCTCGGCGAAACGTGCACTCGGGCTTGTGGTTTTTGTAATGTTAAAACGGGTAAGCCGAACTGGTTTGATGATGATGAACCGCGCCGAATTGCCGATGCCATTTTAAAAATGGGTTTGGATTATGTGGTACTGACATCAGTAAACCGTGATGATATGGCCGATGGTGGTGCCGGCATTTTCGGAGATACCATTATTGCAATGCGTGAGCTAATTCCTGATTTGGGAATAGAGCTACTCACTCCTGATTTTCATCGAGTCGAAACTAACGCCATTAAAACAATTACAGAATCCTTGCAAAAAGTATTGAGTGATAAACGTTCTCAAACACAAATGGTGTGGGGGCATAATATTGAAACAGTGCCGCGATTATACAAACAAGCGCGTAAAGGTTCTAATTATCAGCGTTCATTGGATCTTCTGCAAAAAATTGCAGTGATCGATAAAGTCGAAGCCAAGTCAGCAATTATGCTAGGTCTTGGCGAATCACAACAAGAAGTTCTTCAAGTATTAAACGATTTACGTCAATCAGGTGTGCAACGAATTTCAATGGGGCAGTATTTGCGGCCGACTCGTTATCATTTACCGGTAATTAATTATTTAGATCCTAAAGAATTTGTTGAGTATGAAAAAATAGCATTAGACATGGGATTTGATTGGGTTAAGTGTGGCCCATTAGTTCGGTCATCTTATCATGCAGAAGAAGCACAATAAAATTATTTTAATTATAAAAGAGAGTGGCTATGTCGCAAAAAACACCGTTATATGAAACGCATGTTGAATTAAATGCAAAAATAGTAGATTTTGGTGGTTGGGATATGCCACTGCATTATGGTTCGCAGATTGATGAACACCACCTCATTCGAAAAGACGCAGGAATGTTTGATGTTTCTCATATGACAGTATTGGATTTAAAAGGTGAACGGGTTCGGGAATTTTTAAAATATCTATTAGCCAATAATGTTGATCGCTTACAAAAAAGTGGCAAAGCATTATACAGTTGTATGCTGAAAGACGATGGCGGCATCATCGATGATTTAATCGTTTATTTCATGCATGAGAGTTGGTTTCGTGTTGTAGTGAATGCCTCAACGCGAGATAAAGACCTTGCCTGGATAAAAAAACAAGCTGTTCAATTTTCTGTTGAAGTTGATGAACGCGATGATTTAGCAATGGTCGCAATACAAGGTCCAACAGCAAGAGAAAAAGTGCATACAGTATTAGGTGAGCAAGCAGAAAGTCTTGGTGAAATGGGACAATTTTTTGCGGTTCAAGTCAATGATATGTTTATTGCACGAACCGGTTACACCGGCGAAGATGGTTATGAAATTATATTACCCAACGATCAAGTTGTGGAATTCTGGAATAAACTAATCGCAGCAGTCGTTCATCCCTGTGGCTTAGGTGCACGAGATACATTACGTTTAGAAGCCGGCATGAGTTTGTATGGCACTGATATGACTGAAAATACTTCGCCATTGATATCAGGTTTAAGCTGGACTGTTGCATGGGAACCTGTCGATCGCGATTTTATCGGAAGAGCAGCATTAGAAAAAGAAAAAACGAGTGGCGTTGCTCAAAAACAAATAGGCCTTGTATTAACAAGCAAAGGTGTTTTAAGAAATCATCTGAAAGTTTTTAATCAAGGTTTAGAATGTGGTGAAATTACCAGTGGTAGTTTTTCACCAACACTCGGTAAAGCCATTGCGCTAGCACGTGTCAATAAAGATGTAGCAGAACAATGCAGTATTGATATTCGCGGTAAGCTAGTTGATGCACAGGTTGTGAAAGCACCATTTGTTCGACAGGGTAAAGCCTGTGTTGAGTTGTAATAAAAATAGTATTTAATTAATAACAATTTTTAAGATAGAACTTTTAAGGGGTAAAAAAATGAGCGAGATACCTAAAGAATTATTTTATACAAAAACACATGAATGGGTAAAACAAAACGATGATGGAACGGTGAGTATTGGTATTACCGATCATGCTCAAAGTTTACTGGGTGATATAGTATTTGTTGAAGTACCTGATGTAGGAACACAATTTATATCTGGTGATGATTGTGCCGTAGTTGAGTCAGTAAAAGCGGCTTCAGATATTTATTGCCCGGTAGCTGGAGAAGTAACAGCCATTAATGAAGCGCTGGAAGATAGCCCGGAAACAATAAACAAAGATGCGTATCATAATGGTTGGATCTTTACATTACAGCCAGAAGATAGCGGTGAGATAGAAACTTTACTGGATCCTACTGCTTATCAGGAACTTGCTGAATCTGAAGATCACTAAAAATTATATTCGTATCACAGACATAACAGGAAAGTAAAATGCCGTTTATTCCTCATACCCAGGACGATATTAGCGAAATGTTATCTGCCATTGGGGTTGATAATATTGAAGCTTTATTTGATGAAATCCCTGCAAATTTACGCAGTGATGATTTAACCGAAGTTCCTGATGCATTAAATGAAATGCAAATAACACAATTAATGCATCAACGTGCCAGTAGTGATGCCAATACCTGTTGTTTCATTGGTGCCGGTGCTTATGATCATCACATACCAGCTGCCGTTTGGGAATTAACAACACGGGGTGAATTTTATAGCGCCTATACACCTTATCAAGCAGAAGCAAGTCAGGGCACATTACAGTTGCTTTACGAATATCAATCCATGATGACTGGATTAACCGATATGGATGTTTCAAATGCATCTTTGTATGATGGTGCCAGCGGTATGGCCGAAGCGGTGTTAATGGCAATTCGAGCAAACCGAAAATCTAAATCAAAAAGAATTTTAATGCCACGAACAGTGCATCCGCTTTATCGAAAGGTAGCACAAACTATCGTTAAAAATCAGGGGATCATTCTTGAAGAAGTTAACTTTGATATAACCACCGGCACAATCGATTTTTCCGGTTTGCCATCAGAGCCGGGTGACTTTGCAGCGCTTGTTATACCGCAACCTAATTTTTTCGGATCCTTAGAAGATGTCGATACTTTAACTAACTGGGCGCACGAACATAAGGCTTTAGTTATTGCAGTTGTTAACCCGTTATCATTGGCAATTATAAAACCACCGGGCCAATGGGGTAACGATGGAGCCGATATTGTCTGTGGCGAAGGACAACCATTGGGTGCACCACTTTCATCAGGTGGACCCTACTTTGGTTTTATGTGTTGTAAGCAAGCCTATGTCAGACAAATGCCCGGCCGAATTATTGGTAAAACGGTGGATTTGGACGGTAAACAGGGATTCACATTAACACTGCAAGCTCGAGAACAGCACATTCGTCGTTCTAAAGCGACATCGAATATTTGTACTAATCAAGGCCTATTAGTGACTGCAGCAACTATTCATATGGCCTTACTGGGTCCACAGGGTTTAGAGAAAGTTGCAGCTGCATGCCACTCCAACACTTTGTCCTTAACAAGTAAATTATCTGATATTAATGGTGTGAGTAAATTATTTAATGCCGCTGTGTTTCATGAAAGTGTATTAAAATTTGATTTACCATTAGTTGATGTTATTAAAGCATTATCAGCTCAGGGAATTGTAGCAGGTTATAATTTATCTGAAGAGTATCCTGAGTTAGATAATTGTTTATTGGTTTGTGCTACAGAAAAAAGAACAGTTGAAGAAATTGAAAATTACGCCAGTAATCTTGATCGAATATCAAGTCGCCTGGTAGCACCGGATTGCCCAGTTGCACCTAAAATGAAATAAAATAAGGAGAATAATCATGGCTACAATTACGCTTGAAGGAAATCCAATTAATACTAGTGGTGAGTTACCTGCTGTAGGGTCGACAGCACCTGATTTTCATTTAACGACAGTAGATTTAAATGATATCAATTTATCTGAATATTCGGGGAAACGAAAATTGCTGAATATTGTTCCTAGCATTGATACTGGAATTTGCGCTGACTCAACTAAAAAATTCAATACCGATGCAAGTTCATTAGACAATGTTCAAATTTTTACAATTTCAGCTGATTTACCTTTTGCATTAAATCGATTTTTTGATGCTGAAAATATTAAAAATGTTATCGCATTGTCGATGATGCGCAGTCGAAATTTTGCAAAAGATTATGGTGTGTTGATTCAAGATGGTCCACTAGCTGGAATAACAGCCCGTGCTATTGTCGTGCTAGATGAAGACAATAAAGTTTTATACACCGAACAAGTACCAGAAATAGCGCAAGCTCCTGATTATGAAAAAGCACTGACGGCTTTATCGTAAAAATAATGCAACTATTCAGCATAACTAGAGAAGAGAGTAAAAGTGAGGATTTGGAATCGGGATACGTTAATCAAGACCGTGTGCCGCAGGACGCGGCACCCGAGCATGCCATGGATGGCAGTATTTGCGTGTCTTGATTAACGTATCCCGATTCCGAAGCCGATGGATTTAGTTGTAAGTTGTTCATACTACCTGGTTTGATACTATGCTGAAAAACTACAATAATTTAAAATTAACAAGTGAGTACAATTGATGTTGATATTTGAACACTCAAAAGCCGGACGTGAGAATCCTTCACAAGCACCACGTGAACACGTTGAAATTGAAGGCATACCTGAAAAATTTTTACGCAAAACACGAGCACCATTACCGGAAGTATCCGAAATGCAAACCGTTAGGCACTATACTCGTTTGTCGCAACTCAATTTTTCAATTGATACACAATTTTATCCACTTGGTTCCTGTACCATGAAATACAATCCACGGGCATGTAATTCTCTTGCGATGTTACCGGGATTTTTATCTCGACACCCACTTGGGTCAGAAAATCTGGGTCAGGGTTTCATGTCGTGCATGTTTGATTTACAGGAAATACTAAAAAATGTAACCGGCATGAGTGAAGTATCATTAGCACCCATGGCCGGTGCTCAAGGTGAGTTTGCCGGAATGGCAATGATTCGCGCTTATCATGAATTTAATAAAGACACAGAACGTAGTGAAGTATTAATTCCAGACGCCGCGCATGGTACTAACCCTGCAACGGCAACTATGTGTGGCTACAAAGTAAAAGAAATTCCAACCGATGAAAATGGTGATGTTGATTTAACTGCACTCAAAGCTGCGGTAGGACCGCAAACGGCAGGTATAATGCTAACCAATCCCTCAACACTCGGCGTATTTGAAAGAGAAATAAAACAAATTGCAGAAATAGTTCATAAGGCAGGTGGTCTGTTGTATTACGATGGCGCAAACTTGAATGCAATATTAGGCAAAGTTAAACCGGGCGATATGGGCTTTGATGTAATTCACATGAACCTGCATAAAACTTTTTCAACGCCACACGGTGGCGGTGGTCCCGGTGCCGGCCCGGTCGGAGTAAGCGAGCGACTAATACCGTACTTACCCATTCCAATGGTTGCTAAAAGTGAAAATACTTATTATTGGAAAACAGAAAAATCCTGCCCACAATCAATGGGGCGTTTATCTACTTTTATGGGTAATGCCGGAGTTTTATTGCGAGCCTATATTTATGCCCGTTTATTGGGTCACGAAGGTATGCATCGAGTATCAGAATTTGCAACATTAAATGCAAACTACATGATGGCAAGGTTAAAAGAAGCTGGTTTTGATATGGCATTTGATAACCGCCGCGCAACACACGAATTTATTCTAACATTAAAGCGACAGGCGAAAGAGGCTGGTACAACAGCGATGGATTATGCCAAACGATTATTGGATTATGGTTTTCACGCACCCACCACGTATTTTCCACTACTAGTGGCCGAATGTTTATTGATTGAACCAACAGAAACAGAAACCAAGGATGAACTGGATGGTTTTATTGATGCGATGATTGCGATTAGCAAAGAAGCAGATGATAATGCCGATAAATTAAAAAACGCACCCTATACCTTACCGGTTCGACGTTTGGATGATGTTAAGGCAGCAAAAGATCTTGATCTAAGCTGGAAGAAATAAAAGGTTTAACATAACAAAATGAAACCCGGTAAAACAGGTATTAAACGAATTATTCATGCCACTGGTTATTCATTACTGGGTTTGACAGCAGCATATAAAAACGAGGCTGCATTTCGGCAGGAACTCTGGTTAACAATTATTTTAGCTCCAGTTGCTATTTATCTCGGCAATACCGGGATTGAACGTGCTTTACTATTAAGTAGTTTGATTTTGGTTTTAATAGTTGAGTTGCTAAACTCTGCAATTGAAGCTGTTGTTGATAGAATTGGTAGTGAGTTACATGAGTTATCTGGTAGAGCAAAGGATATTGGCTCTGCAGCAGTTATGCTTGCATTATTAAATTTGATTGTCATTTGGGGTTTTATATTATGGCAGCAAGCGTCGAATTACTTCTTTAAATAAAAAAAATAGGAAATTATTATGTCAGCATTAATTTGTGGCTCATTTGCTTACGATACCATCATGGTTTTTCATGATAAATTTAAAAATCACATTCTACCTGATAAGGTACACATGCTTAACGTATCCTTTTTAGTGCCGGAGATGCGACGAGAGTTTGGTGGCTGTGCTGGTAATATTGCTTTTAATTTAAAATTACTGGGTGGCGATCCTTATCCAATGGGAACCATTGGAACTGACTTTGGACCCTATGAAGAATGGATGTCAAAATTTGGAATTAGTGAAAAATATTTAAAACAAGTAGACACCTATACCGCTCAGGCATTTATTACAACTGATGAAGATGATAATCAAATTACCGCATTTCATCCCGGTGCAATGAATTATGCTCATGAAAATAAAGTGCCCGAATCAGATGGTATTAAAATTGGCATCGTAGCTCCTGATGGCCGTGATGGTATGCTGCAACATGCAGCACAATTTGCAGGTGCAAATATTCCTTTCATTTTTGATCCCGGTCAAGGTTTGCCGATGTTCGATGGTGAGGAGCTACTGTCGTTTATCGATAAAGCAACTTGGGTAACTGTAAATGAATATGAGTCTAAAATGCTGGAAGAACGCACGGGTAAGTCAGCACATGAAATTGCCGAGATGGTAGAAGCATTAATTATTACTAAAGGTGCAGACGGTTCCCTGATTTATACTAAAGAACACCGTTATGAAATTCCAACCGCTAAAGCTAGTAGTATTAGTGATCCAACCGGTTGTGGTGACGCATACCGTGCTGGTTTATTGTATGGCATATTAAACGAACTCGGTTGGGAGAAAACCGGGCGTATTGCAGCTTTGATGGGCGCAATAAAAATTGAATCACACGGTACACAAAATCACGTATTTACAATTGACGAATTTAAACAACGATTCGATAATGAATTCGAAAGTAATTTTTAGAATTTAAAATAGTGGTCATACTTAATATGGAAATTCACTACTGTCCCGTTAACTTACGACATAACAGTTAAGACATAAGCTGTGTATACGTTTAAATTAATTGCAAGGACACCGGACATGAAACCGGTGCAGCCTGTTAAAGACGCGCTTTTCGCCATCCATGGCCGCTCGACTGCTTCATCCATGAAGCAGACGGTCTTTAACAGGCTGCACCGATTCCATGTCCTCACATTAGTTCTCGCGAAAAAGTTAGCGGGACAGTAGTGATGGAAATTATAAAATTAATTCATATAACAAGTGCATTCCTCAGTATCTCGGGTTTTATTACCCGCGGTATCTGGATGATTAATGAATCTGATTATTTACAGAAAAAGTGGGTTAAAGTTTTACCTCATATCGTTGATACTTTGTTATTGCTTAGTGCTATAACACTGGCGATAAATTTATCGGTTAATCCATTTGAACAATTCTGGCTGTTAAGTAAAATTATTGCCCTGTTTGTTTATATTGGTCTGGGCATGGTTGCGCTTCGGTTTGGTAAAACACTGTTGCAGCGAAAAATTGCCTGGTTTGTTGCAATTCTGGTATTTATTTATATTGTATTTGTCGCCATCAGCAAGCAAAGCCTGCCCATTAATATTTAATGAAACGCATTTATTGGAACGTTTTTCCCTGAATGATCGTGTTATATTTAAGACATGATGTGGGGAAAGAATAAAAATGTGAAATCAATATCGAAACATGACCGTTTCGAATCTATTGTGCGTCCTCATATTAACTCCTTGTATCAAATAGCATATCGATTTTGTGGTAATCAAGCTGATTCTGAAGATCTGATTCAGGATCTCTTGCTTAAACTTTATCCAAAATACGATGAGATGGTTAAAATTGAAAATATAAAACCCTGGATGTCACGAGTTTTATACCACTTATATATAGATAAGATACGCCAAAATGATCGGCGTCCTGATATCGCAGCTGAAATCGATCCTGATACGGTTCAAGATGATTTTAACAATAATCTTGCGACACCTGAATCAGAGCTAGGTAACTCTTTGATTCAAAAGAATATATATCAAGCGATGCAAAAATTAAATACGGATCAAAAGGCGCTTGTCGTGTTACACGACATTGAAGAGTATACCTTGCCAGAATTATCAACGATGTTGGACACTCCGGTAGGAACGCTTAAATCACGTTTACACCGGGCTCGAGCATCATTACGACAATCATTGCAAAAAAACACTCCTAAAATGGAACCTTTATCGGAAAATAAGCGTGTTAATAAATAACAGGACAATTATGATGAAGTGCAACGAACTACAACAACGATTAGACGATTATTTAGACGGTGATCTCGACGCCATTTTGGTTTCGATGCTTGAACAGCATATCAATGCTTGTGGTAGTTGTAATAGTAAAGTGCAACAAGCAAAATTGTTACAAGCAGAGTTAAAACAACTCGTTTTAAATAGTGGATCTAATTCTGAAAAGCTACTCGATGATGCGTTCGTTAGTTCTGCATTTGAGAAAGTTAGAGCGCTTTATCCAGAAAAAAATACAGCAACAAATAACAAGTGGTTTAAGTTGAATGCAAAAACCGGATTTGCAACTGCGATTGCAGCAGGTTTTTCATTTTGGGTAGTTTTAACGACATTTATAATGCCAGTATTAAATACTTCTACTATAAAACAATCAACTGTAAATATTGCAAGTAATATTTCAACTTTGAATCTTAATGTTGATGAAATTCGAATTGTGAAGTTAGCAATTAATACACCGGATGGTTTTGATAAGGTGACAGTATCCGTTGTATTACCACCGAATGTTGAATTAAAAGGACATAAAAATAAACATAAATTGACTTGGGATACCAAGTTAGCCAAGGGCAATAATATATTACGAATTCCGCTAAAAGCGGTTAATTATGGTCAGGGTGAATTTATTGCTCAGTTAACGCACAACGGCAAAGTAAAAATTTTTAAATTATTTTTAAAATCAATAAAACCGGATTTATCAAATATCCATAATACTGAATTACAAGTTTAACTTTATAGATGAAGGACATTAAAATGAAAAATTTATTAATTACACTTTTTACAAGTTTAATATTATTATTTCCATTAACGGCAACAGCTTCACCAGATTTAGAAGATGTCACAATGTCGATGATGGAAGATGATGATTCCTCATCCAGCGACGCAACTGAGATTGATGTGCCGGGTGATGATGATGGACCGAATCATGATGTGGATGATGATAGTTCCGACTCAAGTCATGACTCAGACGATTCTGAAGATTCAGACGATTCAGATGATGCATCAGATAACGATGAAGGTGATGAGGTTGACGAAGTTGATGAACCTGACGAAGTTGACGAACCTGAGGAAGTTGACGAACCTGACGAAATTGAAGATCCTGAAGACGGTCAAACTCCAGCTCCTGGTGGCGGTGCTGGTGGCGCAGCTTAATAAATTTTTAATAATCGAATAGCTCAACAAAATCGAATCCTCTCTGTTTACAGAGAGGATTTTTTTTGTCAGAATGAATACTGTTAGAATGATTCGATGGGGATACTTAGTGTTTAGATCAGTTGCTGTAATAAGGATAGTCGTATTATTGTGTATAGCTATCCCTTCAATCGCATTAAGTGCAAGTGTTACTGATGAATTTGAATTAGGAAAAAAAGAATTTAAAAATCAAAATTATTTACAGGCGTTAGATTATTTTGAACAGTCAGAAAGTAATGGTATCGATTCTATTTCGTTAACCTATAATCTGGCCGTAACTCACTACAAACTAGAACACTATGATCAGTCTCGAATTTATTTTAATAAAATTCGGGAAATTCCAAAAATGACTTATTTGGTTGAGTATAATTTAGGCCTGATTGAATTAAAATTAAATAATAAGCAGCAAGCTTTAGCATTATTTAAAAACGTACACGATAATACCGAAAAAACCACATTAAAATCATTATCAAGCAAGCAACTTGAAATGCTGGGGCACGATACTAAAAAAAGTATCAAGCATAGAATTAGAAGTAGAGTCGCCATTCTTGCTGGTCATTCAGATAATGTTTCAAGTATATCAACAGGTACAGCAAGTGGTAAGGCGGATAATTTTAATGTTTATGCTGCAAAACTCGAAGCTGCATTAACAAATTCTTTTGATCAAGGTTTAACAGCAAGAGTGCGATATTATTCACAAGTTTATTCAATTG
>CAYOHQ010000060.1:0-12095 GCA_964403805.1 uncultured Thioalkalispiraceae bacterium
AAGTCGGAAATTCTGTGTAGAAATAAAAAATTATAGTGTAACGCGTTTAAAAAAAGCAAAAAAAAAGGCCGGTTAACCGACCTTTTTCAATTAAAAATGATTTTAACCTAAACTAGGTTTGGCATTTCTTTGTTCTAGGTATTGTTTATACGCTTGTTGAGCTTGACGTTTTGCTTTGTCAGCTAATTTAACGGCCATACTAAAATTACCGTCTTTTTGAGCTTTTTGAGCTTTTTTGATAATTTTGCCAGTATCACGCCATTCGTAATTCACTTTTTTAGCTTGAGAATTTGCAGTTTTAGCTGCTGTAATTGCAACTGTCGCTTGATCTGCATTATTTGATGCAGCATCCGGTGATGAACCACAGGCCGTAAGAGTTAGTGCAATCGCTGCTACCAATAAAGCTAATTTTTTCATTTTTTCCTCCAAAAACATCTATTTATATTTATTTGTAAATCCGGTGGATTTCAACGTATGTGCCGATGTCAATCCCGGCGTATATACCTGTGCTTATCTAAGCACGCTTTAGTATCGTTTTCAATCACATAATGATTGACTCCTGCGCTATTATGCGCATTTCGGTTAAAAATTAGCAATCATTTAATTAATTTAATTTGCATATTAATAGGCTCAATACGCCATTGTCGCTGGCTCTAATAGATATTATAATTAACCGTTTAACCTCAAAGGATCAAAACCGAATGCTACGAATTGTTGAGGATGCCCTTACATTTGATGATGTTTTACTACTTCCAGCTCATTCTACTGTTATGCCCAAAAATGTTCGCCTGGAAACACAGCTTACAAAAACAATTACACTAAATATACCGATATTATCGGCAGCGATGGACACCGTAACGGAGTCTAAATTAGCTATAGCGCTTGCTCAGGAAGGTGGAATTGGCATTATTCATAAAAATATGACTATTGATCAACAGGCGAAAGAAATTCGTAAAGTTAAGAAATTCGAAAGTGGTGTGATTAAAGATCCTATAACAGTATCTCCTAATACAACGATAAGTGATGTCGTTGAATTAACCCGAAAACACAATATTTCAGGTGTTCCAGTAGTTGAAGGTGAAAATTTAGTGGGTATTGTCACTGGCCGAGATTTACGTTTTGAGCTTCGACTTGACGAACCCGTTAAGAATATCATGATTCCAAAAGATCGCTTAATTACGGTTAAAGAGGGGGCCAGTCGGGGTGAAATTCGAAAATTGTTACATGAAAACCGAATTGAAAAAGTATTAGTTATAAATGATGACTTTCAGTTACGGGGACTGATTACCGTAAAAGACATTCAAAAAGCATCAGAGTTTCCTAATGCATGCAAAGATGATTTAGCTCAACTTCGAGTTGGTGCTGCAGTTGGTGTTGGTGAAGGAACTGATGAACGTGTTACGGCACTGGTTGAAGCAGGGGTTGATGTTATTGTTGTTGATACTGCCCACGGTCATTCTCAGGGTGTTCTAGAGCGGGTTAGTTGGGTTAAAAAGAATTTTCCCGATGTTCAGGTGATAGGTGGAAATATTGCAACTGCTGCTGCTGCACTTGCGTTACGTGATGCCGGAGCTGATGCAGTTAAAGTTGGTATTGGTCCGGGATCAATTTGTACTACCAGAATCGTTGCCGGCGTTGGCGTACCGCAAATAACCGCGATTGCTAATGTTTCTGAGGCATTAAAAGGTTCGGGTATACCCGTTATTGGTGATGGTGGTATACGTTATTCCGGTGATATGGCAAAAGCGATTGTTGCTGGAGCGAGCTGTATTATGGTTGGCAGCATGTTGGCTGGAACAGAAGAGGCTCCTGGCGCAGTTGAGTTATATCAGGGAAGATCCTATAAATCCTATCGTGGCATGGGTTCAATCGGCGCTATGGCGAATAAAAATGGGTCGAGCGATCGCTATTTTCAGGAAAGTAGTGATACCGATAAGTTAGTTCCTGAAGGCATTGAAGGTCGAATTCCATTTAAAGGTCCAATTAGCACCGTCATTAATCAATTGTTAGGCGGTCTACGAGCCAGTATGGGGTACACCGGTTGCTCTTCAATTGATGAAATGATGACTAAGCCTGAATTTGTTCGGATAACGAATGCCGGTGTTCGTGAAAGTCATGTTCATGATGTTACCATTACTAAAGAAGCTCCAAACTATCGCGTGTAATTAACAAGTAAATTTGTTTATACACTTGATGTTATTATTAAATTACTGGAAAAATCCAATTGACCACGAAAAATACTGTTACTCGAAATATTCACAATGATAAAATTTTAATTTTAGATTTTGGTTCTCAATATACTCAATTGATAGCCCGCCGTGTTCGAGAATGTGGTGTATATTGTGAAATTCATTCTTATGAAATATCAGATGATGCCTTAGAACAATTTTCAGCTAAAGGTATTATTTTATCCGGTGGGCCAGAGTCTGTAACTTTAGAAGAAACACCACGTGCTTCAAATAAAGTGTTTGAGCTCGGGATTCCTGTTTTTGGAATATGTTACGGCATGCAAACAATGGCAGCGCAACTTGGAGGAGAAGTGTCTCCCTCAGATTCGCGTGAATTTGGTTATGCTCAAGTCAGGGCCAGAGGTCATTCTGAGTTATTACGTGACATTGAAGATCACACGAGTGATGAAGGATATGGTTTACTTGATGTCTGGATGAGTCATGGCGATCGGGTTGAGAATTTGCCTGAAGGATTTAAAGTTATAGCGAGTACTGAAAATGCGCCTATGGCCGGTATGGCAAATGAAGAAAAAAAATTTTACGGCCTCCAGTTTCATCCTGAAGTGACTCATACTCAACAAGGTGATCGTATTTTACAACGGTTTGTAAATGATATTTGTGAGTGCGATGAATTATGGACATCTAAAAATATCATTGGCGATAGTATTAAGAATATTCGTGAAAATGTTATAAACGATGACGTTTTATTAGGGCTGTCGGGTGGTGTTGACTCTTCAGTAGTTGCAGCAATTCTGCATAAAGCAATATCTACGAAATTAACCTGTGTATTTGTTGATAACGGCTTACTTCGATTACATGAAGGTGATCAGGTTATGTCGATGTTTGCTGAACATATGGGCGTAAGAGTAATTCGAGTTAATGCAGAAAATCGATTTTTAACAGCACTTAAAGGTGTAACTGATCCTGAAAAGAAACGAAAAATAATTGGTAATTTATTTATTGAAATTTTTGAAGAAGAATCGAGTAAATTAAGCAATGTGAATTGGTTGGCTCAAGGAACAATATATCCAGATGTTATTGAGTCTGCTGGTGCCAAGTCGGGAAAAGCTCATGTTATAAAATCGCATCATAATGTTGGTGGTTTACCTGAACACATGAAGCTGAAATTGGTTGAACCGTTACGCGAATTATTCAAAGACGAGGTACGCAAACTCGGTGTAGAACTCGGTTTACCTTACGATATGGTTTACCGTCATCCATTTCCGGGACCGGGTTTGGGGGTTCGAATTCTTGGTGAAGTTAAAAAAGAATATGCAGATTTATTAAGACGCGCTGACGCTATTTTTATTACTGAGTTACATGACCATGATTTATACGATAAAGTTAGCCAGGCATTTGCGGTATTTTTACCTGTTAAATCTGTTGGTGTAATGGGTGATGGACGTCGCTATGATTATGTTATTGCATTACGTGCTGTTGAAACAATTGATTTTATGACAGCCCGTTGGGCTCATTTGCCCTATGAATTTTTAGAATTGGTTTCAAACAGAATTATTAACGAAATAGAAGGAATATCACGCGTAACGTATGATATTTCAGGAAAACCTCCTGCTACCATAGAGTGGGAATAACACGAACTACCTATTTAAATGGATACTGATTCTGCAGAAGATTTAGTTTGGATGCAATATGCTTACGAGCTCGCCTTAAGGGCGCAACAACATGGCGAAGTTCCTGTTGGCGCAGTTTTAGTAAAAGAGAATAAAATAATTGGTGAAGGTTGGAATCGGCCAATTAAAAACCATGATCCCACTGCTCATGCTGAAATCATTGCAATTCAAAATGCGGCACAGAAAATACAAAACTATCGTTTAATAAATACTACACTCTATATCACATTGGAACCTTGTGTGATGTGTGCCGGAGCCATTGTTCATTCACGCATAAAGAGAGTTGTTTTTGCAGCAAGTGATCCTAGAGCAGGTGCTGCAGGGAGTATTTTTTCAATATTAGATAACAGCAATCTAAATCATAAAGTGGTAGTTGATAATGGTATTCTGGCTAAGGAATCAGCAGAACTACTTCGACATTTTTTCAAAGCCCGGCGAAATAGTATTTAATTTATTGTGCGAGAAATACTAGGAATCATTGATTTCCCGGTCAAATGTGTCGTTGGGGTTAAAGTCTTCAGCTTCAATTTCATTAAATTTATCGATAATAATTTTAGCTTGTCGTGCATTTTCTTTTTCTAAATCTTCTTCAACTATATTTAATAATGATTTAGCATCGTCACTATCGTCTGGATAGATCGCGACACCGACATTCATGGTGACACGGATCTTTTCATTTTCGCGCACAAATATGGTTTGATTTGCAATAATTGATTTTATTCTTGCAGCAGAGGCTAGCGCATGATCAATGCTAATATCTGGCATGATAATTATAAATTTGTCATCGTTAAATCGTGCTACAGTATCCATAGGACGAATTTCTTTACTCAATGTCGTACCTGTTACCCGAATAGTTTCATCTCCGGCTAAATGGCCATAATTTTTATTAACCGATTTAAAGTTATTTAAATCTAACATTAATATTGCAAAGGTCTGCGAATAACGTCGGGCTCGTTCAATTTCACTGTTTAAACGAAAATTAAATTCACGTCGATTTATTAAACCTGTCAAATTATCGTATGCCGTCTGGTTTTTAATATGTGTGTCTGTGTTTTCCAGTTTTTCGGCAAGCTGGTTAATGGTTTTAGTTGCCTCACCAAGATCGCCATCTGAACTTGAATCAATTCTAGTTGACGTTTCACCTAGACCTAATTGTTTTATAACATTTAAAATATTACGTAGCGGTTCTAAAACTGTTCTATTTAGACTAATAGAAACTATAACTGCCAATATAACACCAAAAATTGAAATCATTGTAATTAAAAATAATATTTCATTTTTAGATTTAAATCCTTTAAATACATCAGTACGCAATTGAGTATGTAACCGATGCTGAAATAACCCCAGCTTCTCTGTTAAACTGATAATTTGCAGTGAAATAGTATTAAGTTCTGTTAAATTTGTTAAATCACTTTTATTCAGGGTCGTTTTAATCGTAATCCATTCTTTTTGAATAACAAATAAAATATGAAGCGCAACTTCTGATTGAGGCGTTGATGATAATATGTCGTTAAACATTGTATCGATAGTTAATATTAAATTGTTTTTTTGCTGGATTGAATTGTTATCAGGATTTTGATGTATTTTAGATAAAAGTAAGGGCAGTGTTTGCAAATTCGTTGATAACTCAGTAATTGGTACTCCTCCAGCGATAATTTGATCTACAGTGTTTTTAGTGGCATTTAAAGTGCCAAGAAAAAATAATAAACCCAATATAGATACAGTTAGTAATGGCAGGATAATCGCGATTATCCCGAATAAGAAACGTGTCTGGAAAGATTTTGCCCAAGGTATAAGTGTATTCATACAACTTTATTAAGTTTGTAAATTATCAATGCGCATATTAATATTAGTAAGCACAAATAAAATAAGTATTAGGATATAAATAGTATAGTCGTAATAAGCTTATAACACAGGAGAGACAATCGCCAGTTTTGTGGGATCGACTTTTTGAACAATTTGGGTTTCTTGATGCCACGCCAGAATATCATAATAACTACGAATATTTTCGACGTAGCGTACTGGTTCAGTACCTCGGGCATAACCATAACGGGTTTTTTTATACCAACGACGTTTGCGTAGCAGAGGTAAGTTTTCTTTTACATCAATCCATTTTTTAGGATTACCACCACGTTTTTTTGTAATTATTTGAGCATCACGCACATGGCCGTAACCGACATTGTATGATGCAAGTGCCATCCAGGTTCGATCGGGTTCGGGGATATCAGCGGGTATTTTATTAAGCAGTTTCCTGATATATAAAGCACCACCATCAATGGATTGAGTTGGATCGGTTCGCTTTTGAATGCCAAGATGTTTAGCAGTAACACGGGTTAACATCATAATACCACGAACACCGGTAGGAGATACGGCGTGTTGATTCCAGTGAGATTCCTGGTATGCAACAGCCGCGAGCAGTCTCCAATCCAGATCATTCACATTAGCCGCAGATTCAAATAGATTTTTATATCGCGGTAATCTTTTGTTAACGTGTCGAAGAAAAGTTTTGGTTCCAGTGTAATCATAATTATCGACATGACCATAGTTACGTCTAATAATACTATCGAGTTCGCCAGATTTTTGTAATGCCAGAATAAATTTATTTGCTTCATCATATAGCGATGTATCGGTTGAATTTGGGAAAGCCCATGCCAGTGGTTGAGGCTTTGAGACATTAAAGGCTACACGAATGCTTGGGAAAAACCGCATATTAAGGGCTATCTCATTTGAATCACCAATTGTGTAATCGATTAGTTCTTCTGCAACCAGATGCATTAATTCAAGGCCATCTTCGTCATTGCTTTCATACCACTCTAAATTTTGGTTCTTTGCCTTTAATATTTTTAAACGTTCAACGTGACTACTATTTGCCATCACTTCAAGATGACCTTTTGCATCGAAAATATTTTTGGGCCTGGTATTACCGGATTTATAAATTAACTGTTGTGTAATATGTTGATATGGAATGGAAAATGTAACTTGTTTCTTGCGTTCTTCTGTAATGGTTAAGCCTGCTGCAGCAATATCAGCATTGCCATTGGCAATATCATTTAGAATGGTATTTAGACTGTCGGGTGTATGAAGTTTTAATTTTACACCCAGGTGCTGAGCAAATAGTTTAGTCAGATCGTATTCTAGCCCTGTAGGGCCATTCGGGGCATCATAATAACTGGTTGGTGCATTCCGGGTAAGAACGCGTAATTCACCACTGTTTTGAACTTGTTCAAGAATAGTGCGGTTGTTGGTGCAGGCATTAAGCGCTCCAAGGAGTATACTCAAACCTGATATTAAAACTACGATTAGACGAAATTTCATAATTAGACTTAACCTTTGCCGATAGTCAAATATCGGACGGTAAATCGTATCCTGAAGTGTGATACACATCACATTTTAACTTAATTTACATTATAAATTAAGAAAATTAGATTATTAATGTTTGCTTATTATACCATTACATTTGTGATCTAACTAATATAAAATAAAAAACTCCTTATTTTTCAATATGATTTAGAATAGATTTAAATATTTCCATAAATCTAGTGGCTATTACCATCGATTTAATCGATTAATATCCCATACTAAATGAACTAGATTGAATAAATCAGGAATAGTTTTGGAGAGGTGACAGAGAGGCCGAATGTGCTTGATTCGAAATCAAGTGAACTCTCACGAGTTCCGAGGGTTCGAATCCCTCCCTCTCCGCCATTTCAATCTGCTTATACTATATAATGTATAGTGCTACATGGATAATCGACTAAATAATTAATCCGTATTTGAGATTTAATATAAAATGGCTTTATTACAATTAGAAAATGCATGTCTTTCTTTTGGACATGTCGCTTTACTTGATTCAACAAAACTTATCTTAAATGAAAATGAGCGAGTAGCGCTGGTTGGGCGTAACGGAGCAGGTAAATCTTCGGTACTAAAAGTGTTATCCGGTGTCTATGAGCTTGATGATGGACGGTATTGGAAAGCCGATAATTTAAGAATTGCATATCTAGAACAAGATATCATTAAAGACAAAGAGAAAACGGTCTTTGAGGTTGTCTCTGATGGCTTACCTGAAGTTGGTAAGGTACTTTACGAATACCATCAAGCCGTAATTGCTGTCTCTGCATCTCAAAATCAATCTGAATTGGATAATTTAGCGACGTTGCAAACGAAGTTAGAAACAGTGAATGGCTGGCATTTCGAACAACAAATTGAGTCAATAATATCGAAATTGGATTTATCGCCGGATGATTTAATTGCGGATATGTCAGGTGGACAAATGCGAAGGGTTTTTCTGGCTAAAGCATTAGTAGGTGAACCCGATGTCTTGATGTTAGACGAACCTACCAATCATTTGGATATTCCATCAATCTTATGGTTAGAGAATTTTTTGTTAAATTTAAACAGTTCATTATTGTTTATTACTCACGATCGTTCTTTTTTATCAAATTTAGCAACCCGAATAATTGATTTAGACCGTGGTGAATTAATTTCTTACCCTGGAAACTACAGTGCTTATCTAACATTAAAAGAAAAGCAATTAGAAGAACAAATGAAACAAAATGCTCTTTTTGATAAAAAATTAAATGATGAAGAAAAATGGATTAGACAAGGAATTAAAGCACGACGTACGCGAAATGAGGGTAGGGTTCGCGCTTTAGAATCGCTAAGAGTTGAACGGTCCAAGCGCCGGGATAAACAGGGTAATGTAAAATTTTCTTTAGACAGTGCAGAACGTTCGGGTAAACTGGTTGTTGAACTTGATAAAGTAAATTTTAATTATACAGAAAAGTGCATGGTAAAAAATCTCTCTTTGCGCGTTATGCGTGGTGATAGAATCGGTATTATTGGTCCGAATGGTATCGGTAAATCAACGTTACTAAAATTATTGCTCGATGAATTAAAGCCGGATAGTGGCTCAATTGAGCTGGGAACAAAATTACAAATTGCGTATTTTGATCAGCACCGAGAACAGCTTGATTTAGAATCTACCGTGTTTGATAACGTTAATAATGGTCAGGAATATGTCGAAGTCCAGGGTCAAAGTAGACACGTTATGGGATACCTTCAGGATTTTTTGTTTTCACCTGAGCGTGTTCGTTCACCTGTTAAAACATTATCCGGCGGTGAACGCAACCGGCTATTAATTGCCAGATTGTTTACCCAACCGGCAAATTTTCTCATTTTGGATGAACCCACCAATGATCTCGATATTGAAACACTGGAATTACTCGAATCACTATTATTGAATTATGAAGGCACCATTTTAGTAGTGAGTCATGATCGACAATTTCTGGATAATATCGTAACCAGCACCCTAGTTTTATCCGGAGATGGTGTCATTAATGAGTATGTCGGTGGATATGGCGACTATATACGCCAAATAGCTAATAGTAATTCAGTAAATAGTGACAATAAAGATCAAAATCGTCTAAAAAGTGTCAATAAAACGTCTAGATCAACAGTCAAAAATAATATTAAAAACAGCACTAAAGCGAAGTTATCGTATAAAGAGCAACATGAATTGAAGGAAGTCACTTCAAAAATAGAAAAACTGGAACAGAAGCAACAAAACCTGCAAAAACAATTGAATGATCCTGATATTTATAAGAAATCTGGTACAGATATTGCAAAAATTCACCTTGATATGAAAAATTTAAGCTCGGAATTGGATGACGCTTTCCTCCGTTGGGAAGAGTTAGAAAGCATTTAGTTAGCCACTACTTGAGATGAATTATTTCAGTGATTATTTGACAAGAGTAATTAATTTTCTACATTGATTTTTGCTGAGGCGCGTTATGAAATTAAAACATCTATTACTGACACTATTTTTGTTCATTTTTCCTTACCAACTTTATGCCGACACACTTGGAGTTTATTTGGGTGCTGGAGTTTGGAACCACAGTGTATCCGGCAAGATTAAAGACTCTGGTACAAACAGTTTTGATTTTGAAAATGATTTACATTTAACTGAAGAACAGGAAGGGTATCTCTATATTGCGATAGAACATCCTGTGCCGTTAATACCGAATGTGAAATTTTCTTCAACAAAATTATCACATGATGGTAGTGGTATAACAACAGTAACAGTTACTATAGGCGACCAGACTTTTACAGCGGGTGATACTCTTACTACCAACCTAACTTTTGATACAACTGATATCACTCTTTATTATGAAATTCTGGATAACGTTGTTGAATTGGATCTTGGTCTAACTGCGCGTAAAGTTGATGGAGGCTTGAAAATTGTAAGTCTTGCTGTTGGTACTGCCGATGAGAAAATTGATGAAACTATACCAATGTTATATGCCGCGGTAGGATTTAATCTACCAGTAACGGGACTGTCGTTTCAAGCTGAAGGCAATTTTGTCGGTGTGAATGAGTTAAATTACTCTGATCTCATTGTAAAAGCACGATATGAATTTGCTACTGTATTTGGTGTTGAAGCGGGATACCGAACTCAAAATATTGAAATTGATGATGCTCCAACTGTTGTTGCTGATATGAAGTTTAGTGGAGTTTTTGCAGGCGTTTTTCTTCACTTTTAATAACTCGATTTAGTAAAACACGGATGTTTTTTTAATGTCTATTTTATGTTCAATATTGTTTATATTGTTTCGATCAGTATGATATTTATTCACTGTACGGGAATTCATTCTATATTGTATAAAAAACAATCATCATGTCATTGATTTATTGTGTACCTCGTTTTGTATGACTATGTTATTCTTCACTAAAAATATAATTTTTTTCTTAAATAAATATACTTTATTTTACTAATCTTAATTAATAATTAACATTTGTGTAATACTATTCGGATGTATAATTATTGTGATTGTATATTTATTAGTCTTAATTAAGATTATAGAAAATAATTAGGCTAAAAAATAATCTTTGCTTAGTTATTATGTACTGCATTTAAGGGTTTTCCCTTAATTTTTAACTTTACATTTATCGAATATTAAGTAAACAATTATTATTTGAAATTTAACTAGACTTGTCATTAAGATGTTGCGATAGTACAGAAATAGTACAATAGAAATACAAAGGATCAGCATTGCTGGGTGTATTTTGGTAATCGGGAAAATATGGATGTAAAATGGAGATCAAGCCCAGCAGCACAGTTACACAATTACCAACTCGCAATCGGCGAGGTTCGGTAATAAATCAATCTATATCTGCTAAGTCTACGGTTACTGCGCGTCCCAAAAATACTAAATTAGGTAAAACGGTTGTCCATGGTTTGTCTCTTTTAATTAGTGGTCAGCGGCAGTTTGCAGAAGAATTTGGATTAAGTAGTGCCCGTGTTTTCCCTCAATCTCATCATCTTCTCGATGGACAGAGTCCGGATAAATGTTTAAAAAAAATATTTCGTTCAGGTGAGCCAGGAATAATACAACTACAAGAAATATTTAACGATATGATTGAGCATCAATTAGCTTTATTTAGTGCTATTGATGCAGTTGCAAAGGAAGCATTAACTTCATTAAGCCCAAATATTGTTCAAGATGAAAATCCGAGTTATTTAGCTACTAATGGAAGTAAATGGCGTTTCTATAAGCGTTATCATAAAGAATTTCAAGTAAACGACAGTTTTCGATTTAATATGATCGTTGCACCAGGATTTATAAAAAAATATTCAAGTATACGTGAAAACCAAAATTTGTAAGCAATGAGGAAATAAATAATGTACTTTAAGTTACGTCAATTTATAACACTTTTAATAATTACCGGATTACTAGCAGCCTGTGGTGGTCCGACAATTCGAATGGGAATATCATCTTCACCGGATCTAAACCCAAATAGAAAACAGTCACCTTTGTCAGTTGTGGTAAGAGTTTATCAATTGCGGGATATCAGTTCTTTTGAAAGTGCAACATTTAATGAAATTTGGAAAAATGATTTAAATGCACTAACCGGAACTGTGCTCTCGCGAAAAGAGATTGTAATACACCCGGGTGTTAACACAGAAATTATTTTTGATAGACACGAGAAAGCTAAGTATATCGGTGTTGCAGCTATTTTTCGTAATCCACGTGATCGGAAATGGCGCGATATACATGAATTGTCTTCCAGTTTAGTTGGTAGTCGTTTTTCCACAAGCTTTTCAGTAAGTCTCGTTGGAAATTCAATTAGTATAGCGGATTAAAGTTTAAAAAATAATCAATATATAGTATATGGAATTGGATTAGGAGAAATAAATGAAAGGCTTAAGGAAAGTTGTTTGGGCAGAAGGAATGTT
>CAYOHQ010000061.1:0-11998 GCA_964403805.1 uncultured Thioalkalispiraceae bacterium
CATCACTAACTTCTGTTGCCCATATTATTCGAATATCAAAAGGTAAATGCGTGTTAGCTCCTAGCACCCAGGAATTTATCGGACGGTCTAAATCACTATCGAAATGAATTACTTGTTCCATGGCATGAACGCCGGCATCAGTTCGTCCAGCACAAATCACTCTGATCTCAGTATCGGCTACTAATGATAAAGCAGACTCAACTTTTTGTTGAATAGACATACTGTGCAATTGCCTTTGCCAACCACTATAAGACGTCCCTTTATATTCCACACCTAGTGCAATTCTCATAACTTATATCTTAACAATTTTTAAAGTACTAAATTAATAAAAATACGATCACTTAAATAAAATAAAACAATACTGAGTAGTAAATAACCCCATTGATAAAAATGAGGTAATGTCATATTATCATATTGTATTTTTTCACACTCACTATTTTCTGCGCGATAATAAATCTCATCTAAAACATGACTCATTGATGTCACAATTTCAGTTATTTTTGATTTATATGCAGTAGTATCTTTTTTTCTTTTGATTAACATGGGTAAATCTTCTACAAATTTGATAATTAAATATATTCTAACTGCAAATCGCTCAGATGAAAAACCAAATAGACTAAGGGGTTTCGATAAGTAAATTAAGGTTGCGATTAGTTTATCTCTGGGTATTGAGACTATAAAAACAATAACTGCAACTACGATTAACATTAATGCTATTACTTTAATCACTGAATAATATATTCCAGGATTCACCCAGCTTATATAATTCGGTAAATTTCCAGTAGTTTCAGTGAATGTATTTGGCGTTAGTAAACTAAATAATAAAAATATCGAAATATAAAACCATTTTAATCGCCAGATCATATTCCACATCAATATAATATATTTTTTTTGCTGAAAAATACTGGCGCTAAAAAGAATAAACCCGGCCAATAATAACTGACCAGGTTTTGCTTGAACGATATAAAAACAGAAGATAAGAAATAAACTTATCCGGATTACCGGATGCATGAATTATCCCTTGTTAATTTTAATAAATTTAAACAATCTGATGAATCAATTCCTGAGCTTCTTGTTTTTGAGAATCATTACCTTCATCAATAACTTCATCTAAAATGCTTCTAGCACCGTTTGAATCACCCATATCAATATAGGCTTTAGCCAGATCCAGTTTTGTACCTACCTCATCCATACCAGAGGTTAGTTCCAGATCATCGTCCAGACCAATATTATTATCAGCTGGAAGATCAAAATCCAATCCAGTAGAATCAATTTCGGCCGTTGACTCTGCGGGACCTGAACTCTCGTCTAAACCTAAATCCATCAATTCACTATCAGGTTCTAGTTCTGAACTGGATCCTAATTCAAACTCCATACTACCTGCTCCAGCCGGATTCATTTCTTCGGTTGGATCGACAGAATCAAGATTAAAATCTAACGAAGTAGAATCATCACCTGATCCCAAATCGTCTTTAGTATCTAGGTTTAAATCAAATTCTAAACCAGAGGATTCTTCCTTCGCGATATCACCACCTAAATCACCCGTAGTATCAATGCCGAGATCAAAATTGTAATCTCCACCAGTATCTATTCCAGCATCAATATCCGATGGCACATCATCAGTTGTCGTTGTTGATAAATCAGCAGAATCAAATACACCAGTGTCCAAACCGATATCCATTACATCATTGGCACTCATTGATGCACTACTAACATTGGCACCATCTTCAGGAGGTGTTCCACCACTGAATATAGGATTATCTGGTGCTATTTCTGCACCCATTGATAATACTTTTTCCCACATTGGATCGGCACCAGCATTACCGCCTAATGAGGCATAGAACTCTTCAGCAGTTGATTCAAACGATTCTTTATTCTTGGTAGTGTAGTATAACTCGATTAATTTTAGTTTTAACTCACTTCGGTTCGGATCTGACTTGATAGCATCTTGAAGACGTTCTTCTGCTGCTTCATAGCGACCATAGGCCATAAATACATCAGCTTCAGTCAAAGGATCGACTTCATTGTCTTCTTCAATGGCATTCATACCACTAATGGCAAAATCACTTAAAAACGATGATTCTTCTGAACTGGTACTATCTACTCCAGCTGAAACCGGTCCGGCAGGAATTTCACTATTACTACCAGTGAAACTGGAAATATCATTTTCTTCACTTCCCATCAAAATACTTTCATTCGAACCATCTTGATTGGCATTACGACGTTTCAACATGACAACGGTTAATATCAATAATACCAGTGCCGCAATCGCACCACCAATGTAAATTATGTTACTAATTAATGCGGCAATAACACCGGATACTATCCCCATTATTGAGCCAACAATTCCGACTCCTGCATCAGCCTCATCTAGTGGTGGCAGATCTTCATCGTTAGCGGCAGCCATCGAATCAGCTTCTTCTGCTTCCGGTTCAGCTAGCTCTTCAGTGCCGACACCATCCATAATCTGATCTGGCATAATCTCTTCAGGTTCACCAATATCTTCAGGGTTAGACTGGGCTAATTGTGCTTCTTCTGCTGCTTGAGCTTGTTCAGCTGCTGTTGCATTTCGTTCATTAATTTCATGCAATTGTTGTTGTAATGAAGCCAGCTCATCATCTTCAACAGTTAACATTCGTTGCATAGAATTAATTTCATCTTCTAAATCGAGTAATTTTTTGCTTAATTCAGGATTTTGAGAATCAGAGGAACTCGCTTCAGAGATTGCCCGTTTTAAATCATCACGTAATATTGCCAAATCAGACAATTGTTGTGCATCGGCCGATTCATCGACACCAGTTGAAACTTCTGCATCGTTACTATCCGGAGTTGCTAATGTTAATTCACCAGAATCTGGATCGTCAGTCGTTTCCGCTTCTTGAAATGAGACATCAGAAGTATCTACAGGCTGTGTTTCGACATTCTCAGCAACATCCTGACGAAAGTTACTCCATTGTTCTGTTTGATCCTTATACATGTCGACAGCCTGAGAAGCGGTCATTTGATTTAACAAACCTTTATCTTCAATTCGTAATACGTGACCAACTTTTAAACGGTGAACGTTGTTATCAATAAATGCATCCGGATTACTTTGTAATAAGGCCATCATAATTTGGTAAACAGTTGCTTCAGAGCTACCTGCCCGAAGTTTTTCTGCTATTTGCCATAAATTATCGTTCTTTTTAGTAATGCCATAATCTAAATCACCTACTGGTGACGAGGATTGCTCTGTAGCCACTTCTGCAGTTTCATTGCCGACTGTATTTTCGGCTTGCATTGATTCCGGTTCATCAGCGATACCCGCGTCCAGATTGTCTTCTTCAGGCTCAATTGCTTGAGTTGCAAATGCAGGCTCAGCATCAAATTGATCTTCACTAGGCTCGATGTAGTCTGAAAGTGGTATTCTTGGGAATAAGCCACCATCATCAGCAAATGACTGCGTATCTTCTAATGCCAGGTCGGGTTCATCAGTTATAACTTGTTCAGTTTCTGCTTCAATTACAGGCTCCAATTGTTCGGGCTCAGCTTCCGTAACCGGCTCTAATGGCACTTCTCTATCAAGTTTATCTTGTTTTACTGCTTGAGAATCTTCCGCATCTGGCTCACTAAATGCGTCTGCAACGGTAGGCTCAATTTCCTGAGGTTCTTCAATTAACTCAACAGACTCCGGTTCCCCGAATTGTTCTGCTTCAGCCTGGGCTTCAATTTGTTCTGGTTCATCAACTGAATTATCCGGAAATAACGCTGCACCGGCAGCAGCAGCTCCGGCAACTGGCGGTTCTTCTAGAATTGATGGCTCAGGTTCAGTAAAGGGTGATTCTTGTGGTTCACTCACGGCCTCGTCTTCTATAATAGGCTCAGGCTCGATTTCAGCTACAGGTGTGTCTAGCACACTCACCGGGTCCGCTTGTTTCAAATGAGGCGGATCGAGCAACACAACAAAGTTTTTAATTATTCGTTCGTTTTTTGAATTCATTTCCAACCAAAAATCAAGAAAAGGTTCTCGAATAACTTTTTTGGACGTTATTTTAATAAATGATAATCCACTCTTTTGTTTTACTTCAAATTTAAGCAGATTTAAAAGGTTGGGTCGGTCAGTTCCAAAACGTTGGAAGACTTCGGGTGATGCCAGTTTTATTTCCAAACTGCCAATATCAGATTTTGTTGCTGATAATAGTGGAATTTCAGCATCCATAATTTCATTCAATGCTGAGTTAGTTTTAATCTTACCGAATCCTAGTGAATAAGCATTAATCGGTATCAGCGAGATCAATAATAAGCATAAAATTTTTAAGGTTTTATGAAACATTTCTTTACCCCACAACACTTCACCTGGATTCGTCTTTAATGTACGAAAATCGAAAATCATATTTTTTCTCATAGACTCATATACTTGAACTACAAAAGCTCGAATTATCATTACAATTGTACCGTAACTATAGCTTATAAAGGCCAATTTACCAAAATTAATCTATTTAGCCTAATTTATCGAAAATAAGGCTTTTCAAGTGATATTTGTCGGCACTTTATTTAAAAACTATAATCGTCACAAACCTGTATCACTACTTTATTTAATATAATAGTTAGCAATATTGTGATTGCAATAACATGTTGTTTTACCAACTTTAGCAAGGGAATTGTTCACAAATAGAAACGAAAGTCAGCATTTATTTACAATAGTGACTTTTTAGTAAACCGAAAATTTAACCAGCAAGGATGATTTTTAACATCCTTCTCAAGGGTTCGGCTGCACCCCATAATAATTGATCACCTACGGTAAATGCCGATATATAGCGCGATCCCATCGATAATTGACGGATTCGCCCAACGGGAACACTCAACGTGCCCGTTACTTTAGCCGGCGTGAGCTCCTGTAATGTAATATCACGATCATCTGGTATCACCTTGACCCAATCATTTGCTGCTGCGAGTGTTTCTTGAATGTCAGTGACTGCAATATCTTTTTTAATTTAATCGTTAATGCTTGTGAATGACATCGCATCGCACCAACCCGCACACACAAGCCATCGATTGGAATGGGCTTATCACTTAAGCCCAAAATTTTATTTGTCTCGGCCTCCGCTTTCCACTCTTCGCGGCTTTGGCCACTGTCTAACTGGCTATCAATATACGGGATTAAACTACCAGCCAGTGGCACACCAAATTTATCACAAGGGTAATCCTTACTACGAATAAATTCTGATACATTTCTGTCAATGTCTAAAATGGCACTCGCCGGATCAACTAAAGCCTCTTTTACTGAATCACGAACAGCACCCATTTGATTCAATAATTCTCGCATGTGTTGCGCTCCACCACCCGATGCAGCTTGATACGTCATCGGTGTTATCCATTCAACTAAATCGTTTTGAAATAATCCACCTATCGCCATTAACATTAAACTTACCGTACAGTTACCACCAACAAAAGTTTTGGTTCCATCAGACAGTGCATTTTCAATCACCGACAAATTAACCGGATCTAAAACAATAATACTGTCTTCGGCCATGCGTAGAGTTGATGCTGCATCAATCCAATAGCCTGACCATCCGGCCTGACGTAATTTAAAATACATTTGTTCGGTATAACCACCACCCTGACATGAAATGATAATGTCCATTTCAGAAAGTTCGTCTACATCATTTGCATTTTTTAATGCTGAAACAGCTTTACCAATATCAGGGCCGTTTTGACCAGCCTGGGAGGTACTAAAAAATACCGGTTCGATTAAATCAAAATCCTTTTCATCACGCATGCGTTGCATTAATACTGAACCAACCATGCCACGCCATCCTATTAATCCTACCCTTTTCATTCTTGCTGTCCTCTTGATTTTCTGTATTCTGTTTTTAAATTAAATTTAAGCTAGTGCGGTTACTACTGCATCACCCATTTCTGCTGTACCAATTTTTTTCGTGCCATCAGTATGGATATCTGCTGTACGAAGATTTTTATCTAAAACCGACTGCACTGCATTTTCTATTTTGATTGCCATCTCGGTTTCATCGAGTGTATAACGCAGCATCATGGCTACCGACAAAATAGTAGCTAATGGATTCGCAAGGTTTTTACCGGCAATATCCGGTGCTGAACCGTGAATGGGTTCGTACATGCCTTTACTATTTATGTCTAACGATGCTGACGGTAACATTCCGATTGAGCCCGTTAACATTGCGGCGGTATCCGAAAGAATGTCACCAAACATATTGGTTGTTACCATCACATCAAATTGTTTTGGCTCGCGTACTAATTGCATTGAGGCGTTATCAACATACATATGACTCAGTTCGATATCGGAATAGTCTTTCCCTAAATTTGTTATTACTTCACGCCATAATTCGGTGCATTCAAGAACATTGGCTTTATCAATTGAACACAAGCGTTTATTTCGTTTTCCTGCAATATCAAAAGCGACCTTGCCGATTCGGGTGATTTCACTCTCTTTATATATTAACGTGTTATAACCCTGACGTTCGCCATTTTCCAATGTGCGTACACCGCGTGGTTGCCCGAAATAAATACCACCTGTCAACTCACGCACAATCATAATGTCTAGCCCCGAAACCAACTCTTCTTTTAATGTTGAGGCACTGGCAAGTTGCGGATATAAAATTGCGGGGCGTAAATTTGCAAATAACTCTAGTTCGGAACGTAAGCCTAATAAGGCTTTTTCCGGTCGCACTGAAATATCCAGCCCTTCCCATTGGTAACCACCAATTGCACCGAATAAAATAGCATCGGCTTGTTTTGCTAATGTCAGCGTTGATTCTGGTAATGGTGTGCCACAATCATCATAAGCGGTACCACCGACTAATGCAGACTCCAGCTCTATCTTTAAACCGTGCTCTTTTTGTAAGCACAGTAAAACTTTTTCTGCTTCAGCGACAATTTCATGGCCAATGCCATCACCGGGTAATAATAAGATTTTTTTACTCATTTTATATTCCTAAAGTGTAAATTATATTTAAAACAACCACGGTGTTAATGCTTTTTGTTTTTGTTCATAGTGTTTAATATCATCTGCATTTTGTAATGTCAGGCCAATATCATCAAGACCTTCTACCAAGCGTTTTTTTCGAAACGCATCAACCTCATATGATATTACAGCATCATCAAGTGAATTAGTGATGGTTTGAGCTTCAAGATTTACAGTTAAGGAAAAATCTTCGTTTTCAATTACGTTATCAAATAACGCATCGACTATTTTGTCATCCAGAATAATTGGCAGTATGCCGTTTTTAAAACAATTATTAAAAAATATATCAGCATAACTGGGGGCGATAATCACTTTAAAGCCATAATCCTGTAACGCCCACGGTGCATGTTCACGACTCGAGCCACAGCCGAAATTATCACGCGCCAGTAATATCTGTGCGCTATTATAACGTTCTTGATTTAACACAAACTCTTTATTCAACGGTCGATTACTATTATCTGCATCGGGCTCACCAATATCCAGATAGCGCCATTCATCAAATAAATTGGGGCCGAAACCACTGCGTTTAATTGATTTTAGAAATTGTTTGGGGATGATTGCATCGGTATCGACATTAGCGCGATCCATCGGTGCAACTATTCCAGTAAATGTTTTGAATTTTTCCATTTTATTATCTCTTTAATTTAGTTACATGTCCTGAACATTGATAAAATGTCCAGTTACTGCTGCTGCCGCTGCCATTGCCGGGCTTACCAAATGGGTTCGACCACCTTTGCCTTGTCTGCCTTCAAAATTTCGATTTGAAGTTGATGCACAGCGCTCACCTTGTTCGAGCTTATCGGCATTCATTGCTAAACACATCGAACAGCCCGGTTCACGCCATTCAAATCCGGCATTGATAAAAATTTTATCCAGACCTTCCTGCTCGGCTTGTTGCTTAACAAGGCCACTGCCGGGTACCACCATTGCCAGTTTAATATTGTTAGCTACTTGTCGATCTTTTGCTATCGCTGCTGCAGCGCGTAGATCTTCAATTCTGGCGTTTGTGCAGGAACCAATAAAAATTTTATCAAGCATAATATCCTTTATCGGGGTATTGGCTGTTAAGTCCATATACTCGAGTGCTTTTTGCATGCCTTCACTTTTAACAGAATCCGATTCCAGTTTTGGATCGGGTACTGTCGCATTCACATCCACTACCATCTCTGGTGAAGTACCCCAGGTGACTTGTGGCTGAATGTCCTTTGCGTCCAGTTCAACAACAGCATCAAATTTTGCATTGGCATCACTATGCAGCGTATTCCATAGTATGACGGCTGGATCCCAGTCTGCTTTGGGTGCAAATGGCCGACCTTGAACATAGTTTATTGTTTTTTGATCTACTGCTACCATGCCCGCTCCGGCTCCGGCTTCAATCGCCATATTACACAGACTCATGCGTCCTTCGATCGATAATGCCGTTATTGCATCACCGGCAAATTCAATAGCATAACCGGTTCCCCCGGCAGTACCAATTTTACCGATTATGGCCAGAATAATATCTTTGCCAGTAACAAATGCATTGGCTACACCATTCACTCTAACCTGCATTGATTTCGATTTTTTCAGCACCAGACATTGTGTTGCCAAAACATGTTCTACTTCAGAAGTGCCAATACCAAATGCCAATGCACCCAATGCACCGTGGGTTGAGGTATGAGAATCGCCACACACGATAGTCATTCCAGGAAGAGTTGCACCCTGCTCCGGTCCTATCACGTGCACAATGCCCTGACGTGGATCATTCATGGTAAATTCAGTAATTGCGAATTCCTCACAATTTTTATCCAGTGTTTCGACCTGCAATTTAGCTATCGGATCCTGGATTCCTTGGTCACGATTGGTGGTCGGCACATTGTGATCTGGAGTTGCGAGATTTGTGTCTTGTCGCCATACCGAACGACCGGCCATTCTTAAACCTTCAAATGCTTGTGGTGAAGTCACTTCGTGAACCAAATGACGATCAATATAGAGTAATGCGGTATTATCGCCATTATCGCGAACCACGTGCATATCCCACAATTTGTCATACAAAGTTTTGGCTGTCATTTCATTCTCCTATCAACTACTAGCTACATTAGTCGCAATAATAATAGCAAACATAACATTACTCAAATTCATATTTTTCATGTAATATATGAATTATAGTTATATTACTATAATTCATAAGTGAGATTTCATATGGACATTGCCAGTCTACAAGCCTTTGTTGCTATTGCTAAATATGGCTCCTTTTCATTAGCGTCAGAACACTTGTTTTTAACCCAACCGGCTATTAGCAAACGTATTTCGAGTCTGGAATCTGAATTGAATACGCCATTATTTGATCGCATCAACCGCAAAGTTTCACTAACAGAAGCAGGTAAAGCACTACTACCTCGTGCCCATCAGCTAGTGTTAGATATTGATGATTGCAAACGAGCGGTAACGAATTTGTCTAGCCAGGTTAGCGGTACTTTATCCATCGGAACAAGTCATCACATTGGTTTGCATCGGCTGCCGCCGGTATTAACGCAATTTACGTCACTCTATCCCGATGTTGATTTGGATTTGCAATTTATGGACTCGGAAGCCGCTTGTCGTGAAATTGCTCGGGGAAATCTGGAAATGGCCTTAGTAACCCTGCCACTTGAACCAATTAAAGACATCCGTACCAAACTCATTTGGCCAGATCCTTTATCAGTTATTGTAAATAAAGATCACCCTCTTGTTAATTTAAAATCAATCTCTCTGAAACAATTGGCTGAACACAAAGCGGTTTTGCCTTCTCAGGGAACATTCACCCGAGAAATAATTGAACATGTGATGAAAAAGCACGACATTAAAATAAAAGTTAGCTTAACAACTAACTATTTAGAGACAATTAACATGTTGGTGAGCGTGGGCTTGGGTTGGAGTATTCTGCCGGATAAAATGCTTTCACATGACATAAAACCGATTAATGTTAAAAGTCTCAATATTTCCAGAGAACTGGGAATTGTCTGGCATTCCAAAAGAACATTATCAAATGCAGCGATTTCGATGCACAATATTCTGAAAAATCAGCTTATTAGCTAAACAAACTGTTAAAAAATATCGTTTTCATTTTTTCTTTGCGGTACACTAGACGCATGGAAGTAATTAAAACATTAAGTCCCGGTGTAAATGGGACAAAACGATACGTTAAGCTTTACGGCGATAAATTGGTTTGTGTTCGATACCGAATAGAAAAATCAACTGGAGACCGATTCACTACGATTGAATTAATTGTTGATGAGAGTTTAGCGAATGACCCGACTCAATCTCAGGAATTGGATATTTCGACTTTAAAATTTCTACAAGAACGATTCGGTAAAAAATCAGACAAGTAATTGACAGCAGGTCTTTTGCTAATTTCAGTCTATTAATTTTGCAAATAAATCGTGTTCACTCGCGTCTGTAATTTCAACAGTGAGTAAATCACCCGGTTTTGAATTCAGCAGCGTAGAATCTCCGGATTTTGACTGTTTATAGTCAATAAAGACCAAACCATCAATTTCTGGTGCATCTGCAACACTACGTGCAACAACTCCTTCGGTGGTGACTTCATCAACAAGAACGGTTTGAGTACTGGCTATTTTATGCTGTAATTTAGCACTACTAATTTTCGCCTGAAGTGTCATAAACTGCTCAAGTCGTTCATTTTTGAGCTCTTCAGGAACGGCACCCACAAGTTCATTTGCCTTTGCTCCATCAACTGCTGAATAAGTAAAACAACCAACCCTATCAAGCTGCGCAATATCTAAAAACTCGAGTAATTGCTCAAAGTCCTGTTCAGTCTCACCCGGAAACCCGACGATGAAGGTGCTTCGTAGTGTAATATCTGGACAGATTGAACGCCATTTTTCAATTCGTTCCAGGGTATTCTCACTACTTGCTGGCCTTTTCATTGCTTTTAAAATAGTTGGGCTTGCGTGTTGAAATGGAATATCAAGATAAGGTAATACTTTGCCCTCTGCCATTAATGGAATAATCTTGTCTACATGGGGATACGGATAAACATAATGTAACCGCACCCAAATACCAAATTGTGCCAATGCCTGAACCAGCTCTTGCATCGATGTTTTTAATGGCTGGCCTTTCCAGAAATCAGCCTTATATTTTACATCAACACCATAGGCGCTGGTGTCTTGTGAAATGACCAACAACTCTTTAACACCGGCATTGGCCAAATTTTCTGCTTCTGTTAAGACATCCGATATTGGTCTACTAACTAAATCACCCCGCAGTGATGGAATAATACAAAAACTGCATCGATGATTACAGCCTTCTGATATTTTCAGATATGCATAATGATTCGGAGTTAATTTAATTCCTTGTGGTGGTATTAAACTAACAAATGGATCACTTTTCATTGGTAAATGCTGATGCACTGCCTGCATGACTTCATCTTTTGCATGGGGACCGGTAACAGCCAAAACCTGAGGGAATTTATCCTGAACGATTGAGCCTTTCGCACCAAGACATCCGGTAACGATAACTTTGCCATTTTCAGTTAAAGCTTCACCAATGGTTTCAATCGATTCTTCAACAGCCGCATCAATAAACCCGCAAGTATTAATGACTACAAGATCAGAATCCTGATAACTGGGACTGATCTCATACCCTTCTGCCCTCAATTGCGTGATGATTTGTTCAGAATCAACCAGTGCCTTTGGACAACCTAAACTTACAAATCCTACTTTTTTAGTATCTATCATTTTTAATTAAACTCATTACTGTAAAGCATTTCCAAGTAACCATTAATCTATGTGTACGAATAGATTTATACTATAACAATCGGCTTTGAAAGTAGTGCAGGCAATTCAAGACTCGCAAAAAATTGCCATCCATGGCTTGCTCGAGTGCCGCGTCCTGCGGCACACGGTCTTGAATCGCCTGCACTACTTCCAAATCCTTGCATTTTACTCGCTACAAATTCCGTCATGAAACTAAACACTGTTTTGATTCAACTAAAATTATAATAACAAAGCTATTTTGTTATAACAAAAACTCAAATTCTCG
>CAYOHQ010000062.1:0-11951 GCA_964403805.1 uncultured Thioalkalispiraceae bacterium
TTACGTTTAGTTAAATTTACCAAACTAAATCTAATAATAAATACTATTTACCATAAATTTTCAATATAGCTATATATAGTTATAACTATCCATATCTAGCTATAAAAAATTAGAACAATAATTAATCAGGACTCTCACAATCATGACGATATTAACGAATAGTGGCCATTTTTTAAACTTTTTCCAAGACCAAAATACGCTTAAAAAGTTAATTTTAAGTCTTCAAATACTTTTAATTTGTGCGTTATTTAGTCAGTTTGAATCTGCAAATGCACGTAGTGTGAGTAATAATTTTGACCATTACAACACAGGGTTTCCACTTGATGGCGCTCATCGGTATGTGAAATGCGACACCTGTCATAAGCGTGGAATATTTAAAGGCACACCTAAAACATGCTCTGGTTGTCACGGCAGCCGTAGTACTATATCAAGCTCTAAAAAAACTACCGGTCATATTCGAAGCAGCAATAATTGTGAAAACTGCCATATTCAGAAAACCTGGACAAATGCCCAAATGGATCATAACTCCATCACGGGTTCCTGCGTTACTTGCCATAATGGCACGGTGAAAGCGGCAAGGAGTAAAGGCTCAAATCATATCCAAACCAGTGATCGTTGTGAGAATTGCCATAAGACTCGTGCCTGGAAACCTGCAAAATTTTTCCATTCCAATATTACCGGTAATTGCATCAGTTGCCATAATAAACCCAATGCCTCAAAACAACGCGGCAAACCTGCAAATCACGTTACCAGTAATAATCAATGCGAGATTTGCCATTCTAACTTTAGATCCTGGCGTGGTGCTAAATTTGATCATAACGCCACTACCAGTGGTTGTGTTAGCTGCCATAATGGCTCTACCTCCGGTAAGAAAAAATCCAGTTCGCATATTAATACCTCAACAATCTGTGAAGCATGCCACACCGCTTCCAGCCGTAATTGGAATAACGCTAAAGTTGATCATGCCCAGGTACTTGGCGCCTGTTTAAGTTGTCATAATGGCAGCACAAAAGGAGGCAAACGATCGGCTACCCATATTCAGTTAGTGAATACTGATTGTGCTGGATGCCATCGTAGCCGTCGTTCATGGACTGCTTCGGTTAGCATGAATCATGATTTGGTCACGACAACCTGTCTTACTTGCCACAATAGCACTACTGCAACCAAAATGCGGGGCAAATCCAGTAACCATATTCAGAGCAGTAATGTCTGTACTGATTGCCACAAAAGCTTTAGAACCTGGGTTGGCGGTACACTGGATCACAGTAATATTACCAATGGTTGCAGCACCTGCCATAATGGTTCAACTGCTGGTCAGAAAAAATCAGCCACACACATCAATAGCTCAATGCTCTGCGAGACTTGCCATAGTGCGACACAGAAAAATTGGCGCACCAGTGCAAAGGTTGATCATGCCCAAGTGATTGGTAATTGTTTATCGTGCCACAATGGCAGCACCAAGGGTGGTAAGCGTTCTGCACGGCATATTAGTTTAGTGAATACCGACTGTTCGGTGTGCCACAATAGTCGACGCTCATGGACTGCATCGGTCACCATGAATCATGATTCTGTCACCACAAATTGTGTTAGCTGTCACAATAGCCCAACGGCAACTAAAAAACGCGGTAAGCCTAGTAATCACATTGCCAGTAGTAATATTTGTAGTGATTGTCACACCAACTTTAAAACCTGGTCTGGCGCTAAGGTTGATCATAATGTCATTACCAGTGGTTGTAATAGTTGCCATAATGGCACCACTAAAGGTCAGAAAAAATCGGCCGCTCACATGAGCACCAGTAATTTATGCGAGACTTGCCATAAACCTACTTTACCAAATTGGCGTAATGCAAAAACGGATCATTCTCAGGTACGCGGTACGTGTTTAACCTGCCATAACGGTAGTACTAAAGGTGGTAAACGTTCTGCGACACACATTCAATTAATCAATACGGATTGCTCTGGTTGTCATCGAAGCCGCCGTTCATGGACTGCTTCGGTAACCATGAATCATGATCAGGTTACGACAACGTGTATTACTTGCCACACAAATCCAACGGCAACTAAGCAACGTGGTAAACCTAGCAACCATATTTTAAGTAGTAATATTTGTAGTGATTGCCATACCAATTTTAGAACCTGGACGGGTGCTAAAACTGATCATTCAGTTATTACCAGTGGCTGTAATAAATGCCACAATGGTACTACTACTGGCCAGAAGAAAGCAGCGACACACATGAATACCAGTAATCTGTGTGAAACTTGCCATAATCCAACTTTACCCAATTGGCGAAATGCTAAAACGGATCATGGACAAGTAATTGGTACTTGCCTAACGTGTCATAATGGCAGCACTAAAGGCGGCAAACGATCGGCTACACACATCCAATTAATTAATACTGATTGTTCTGGTTGTCATCGTAGTCGTCGTTCCTGGACTGCATCAGTGTCAATGGATCACAGTATGGTTTCTACAAACTGTGTTAGCTGTCATAACAACCCAACTGCTACTAAAAAACGGGGTAAACCGAGCAATCATATCCAAAGCAGTAATATCTGCAGTGACTGTCATAACAGTTTCACTACCTGGAAAGGTGCCAAGGTAGACCATAATACCATATCAAGTGGTTGCTACTCTTGTCACAATGGTTCAACTACCGGTCAGAAAAAATCAGCAACGCATATACGCACCACCAACTTATGTGAAACTTGCCATAATCCTACGCTACCAAATTGGTTAGGTGCCAAGGTTGATCATAGTCAGGTCATCGGAACGTGTTCTTCATGTCATAATGGTACTACGGCACTCGGTAAAAATACTGGTCATTTCATTACCTCAATCGAGTGTGATACTTGTCACCGAAGTACGGTTAAATTCAATCGAAGCGTTCGTTACTCGCATACTGGAATATTCCCATCGAATCATTCACAGTACAGTTGTCGACAATGTCATACCACAAACAGTCAAAACGATGTCGGTAGAAATCCAGGTAAAAATTTGATACCTGATTGTGGTGGTTGCCATGGACAAAAATACAATGACAAACTTAAGGATCATAAAAATGCGCCCCTAGCCAGTAATAGTATTTGTACGGCTGCTTGCCATAAACCAGCAGGAGAACATTCAACAAGTAAATTCTAGCCCCAATACTGCAGGTGAACTCATCACCTGCAGTTTTAATTGTTATAGATTCGGTTATAATGAATCTATGCCAAAACCTCAAAACATTGTTATTAGTTTTAGTGATCCAATTTGTAAAAACGATGCTTCCAAATTTGCTGAGCAACACCATCTAAACTGTGTTTCAAATCAAATTAGCAACTCGTCACTAAGCCTTAATTTTACGCCTGACTTTATCGAATTAGTAGATAATGAAAACCACAATCAGATTCATGTCGATTTTTTATCGGGCATAACAGCTCATCGACAACACTACGGCGGTGGTAAAGGACAGGCAATCGCAAAAGCCATAGGATTAAAAACAGCGAAAACACTGCCCACTGTGCTCGATGCCACGGCAGGGCTTGCAAAAGATGCTTATGTTATTGCAACACTCGGATGCCCTGTAATTATGCTCGAACAATCTTTTATAGTGGCTAAATTGGTGAGCAATGGAATAGAACGTGCAAGTTATGATGATTTTTTTAAAAAAATACTCCGTAACGGCTTTACTTTAATTCAACAAAACTGTCTGGAATATTTCGAGAGCTTAACAGCATTACCCGATGTTATTTATCTTGATCCTATGTATCCCGATAGAAAAAAATCGGCATTGGTTAAAAAAAATATGCAATTACTACAGAAACTTCTCGGTGTGGATGAAAATTCCAATAAATTATTAGAAGCGTCTTTACGCTATGCAAAAAATCGTGTTGTGGTTAAGCGCCCAAAGGGCGCTGAAAGAATATCAGACAGAAAACCAGACACTACAATTGAAAGTAAAAAAACTCGATACGATATTTATTTTACTTTTAAAAACATTTAAACAATCTATTCTTGTTATTATTCGAAAGCAGATTTATAAATGTATTTTTTCTTATGTTTATTCGTTAAATTAACGAACACATAATTCTGCATACCGTTTTTAATACAGCTTACATTAATTCCTGATACATTACATTTTAAGATATGTTCTTTTTTTTGTGGCCCGACTTTAATTCTGGAAACATAAGTCTCACCAGACTCAGTAAGCGGTTTATAAATATCCACTTTGGTCACTTTATTTTTATACGTTATAATAAAATCACCATAATTTCCAATCTCGCTAATTTTACTCTCGATCAAATAATAGACTTTTTCACGTCCAGTGTTACGCGACATTTCTTTAGAAACACAACGTAAACCAATTTTATTTTTTGAAATACAATAGGTACGAGGCGATGGTAAAAATCCAAGTGGACTATCGCCATTAAACCACATGCCGGTTAATAAACTTTTTTTAATATCTTTAATTGTCACAAACTGATTTTTCTGCTTTACTTTTGTCAATTCAGTGGTGGTATCAATTTTAGTTTTGTTTTTATATTTAGCTTTAGTAGTCGATTTTGCTACGAGCTGTTTCGGTCGTACTGAGGTTTTTTTCCCGGAGCGATTTAATAGCGCAGCAATTTTTTTACTTTTTTCTTGAGCCCCGTAATGGCCCCATTTGGCTGCTTTATCGTAATTTTGTTTTGCCAAAGACAGGTTTTTAGCAGTTCCATATCCATTTTCATACATAACGGCTAAATAGCAATACGCGCCCGATGTTTTATGCTTTTCAGCACTTTGTAAATACTTAAAGGATAATTTATAATTTTTATCGACACCCATGCCTTCGAGATACAACTTACCCAGGCGCACATAAGCACTTGAATTGTCATTCTCAATTGCCTTTTTATACCAGCTAATTGCTTTATCAATGTTTCGTTCAGTGCCATGGCCACGTTCAGTCATCATACCAAGCTCATACATCGCCGCACCACTACCGTTATTAGCTTCTGTTAGAAACTCTTTATAGCGTAAATCATGCACCCAATCTTCGGATGCTAATACTAATTCGACATTGCCAATCAAAATTACAATACAAAAAATGCTGTTTAAAATAAATTTAAAATATACCTTCAACGTAACCATCCTATATTAATTCATTATCTATAATATCGGACGTTTACTGCGTAATTTTAATTTTGAAAATCACTTAATTCGATTAAATTGGAAATAATTTTTAGATAACAGCGTGTTACGGCGTAGTAAAGCAAGCAAATAATCGTATCTTTACTGAATTAAATTAATTGCGACTATCAGTATTAGAAATTAATTATTTAAGAGTTTTCTTATTGTTATAATTTAAGAAACATTCAAATACACTAAAATGAGTAACCACGTTAACAATAATAATCCCCAGGGAATCCAGATCGGTAATACAGTAAAATTTTGTGATTTTTGATTTTCACTTCTATCACTTGAGCTTGTTTCGAGTAATTTATTCTTTAACTCTTTTTTCTTGCGCTTATCATTTTCTCTCGATTTCTTATTTTGCTGGTTCTTATAAAGCTCAATACCTTTACGAATGCCCTGAGCGATTAATTTTGTTTGGGCCTTAGTTTGATTTTCCTGTTTAATTCCTTGAGCTATAGCTAATGCTTCATCAGAATTTGTAGCATCAATATTTTTACTGTATTTTTTAGTTCGAGACATTGATAAAACCTTGAGAGTTAATTATTAATTTTATTTTTAAAGTACGAATTTAAACCCATGACGGCACCCGGTAATAATTCCACTAACATGTCATATTCATCATCGTCCATCTCTAGCGATTCATCGCTGATCAAAAGCGCTAACTTTGCAATAGGTGATAATATTGATTGTTCCGTATTTTCGAGAGAATCCCATAATTGTTGTTCCTGGCTTATTGCTAGCATAAATCCCTGACACCACCCTTCAAATACCTCAACAATTTCACCCTGCTCTTCTGTCTCGATAAATAAAATATCAAATGGCTCTGAACCATGAAGCATCGATTTAATATCGGAATACATATTCAAAACTAAAACAGTTACTTCTTGTCGCGATTTTTCATCAAATTTGCTATCACCACATATTCCCTCTACACACTCATCATTTGACAATTCAATTTGAGAGACAGCGATACCGCTAAGAAAACCATGAGCCTCATCAATCGATAAACACTCATCAATATTTTCCATTAAAATTTCATCTAGTCGTGAATATTCATCATCAGTCATTTTGTTATTACCATTAAGTAAAGGCGATTGTTAGTATTGCGTAATTTAGTCTATATAATCTAAAATATCACGTAAAATTTATGATTATTAAATTTGTAGAAAGGAAGGAATAACGTGTTTCTAAAGATGCGTTGAGATTACTTTTTAAACCAGACTTTATTAAATGATAAGTCGTGTTCGAAGATCGGTCCAACATAGCCAGTCTCTTTAGCTAGAGCCATCGATAATTTTAAGGAACTGGAACGAACAACTGATTTGGAATTGTTTGACAATTTCACGGCGATGGTTGTTGCATGACGACCCGGGTGTGCTTTGGTATAGACCGATGACCAATTATCCATATCAGGAATAATTCCAATATTAGCATTACCATCAATTTTTTCAGATAAATAATAATTTACATCAAATATCAATGCATCTTTACTTTCTTTTAAAAGACGAACACTAATTATTCGAGATGCTTTATTATTTTCAGCCCCTTGATATATCAAACTATTGCGGCGACTATGTCGAAAAATACTGGATTTGGCTGTTTTTACCGTTGTGTTTTGTTCTTTTGATATTTCACTGGATTTAGCATTATCTGTAGAAGGTGTAGTAGTTTCAGTTATTAATGCTACTGTAGAGTTATCTTTTGGCGGATTGTTGCCAAATTGAATTCCGCCATTATCATCTTGCCATTGATAAATATCAGCAAATACCACAGATGAAATACTCTGTAATGACAAAGTACTTAGACTTATTATAAGTAATTGTTTTATAGAATAATTCATCTTGGGTTTAATACTACTATACATTAACTAGAGCGCAAAGTGCTTATAAGACCATTTTCGGCCTATTTTAAACCGATTTGCTATTATTGTAAAAACAATAGCAGATTCAAAATCAACATACCGACTTTAATTGATAATCGTGTCACAAGATTACCATAATTTAGTTAAAGCAATAACGACCAAATAGCGACAAGTTGAGCTGTAGTTAGTGGTCTTGATACACCGGCATCTATTATTGTAACGGTTTTCGTTTTATTCGTTCCTACAGCTGCTCCACTTAGAGTTACAGTGAAATCTTTGTTTGCTGGGTTATCAACTTTGTTATCATTAATAATTGGAATGCTGATAGTTTGAGTACCACCTTTTCCGTCTGCAAATGTAATGACGTCACTTGATGCAGTGAAATCTCCCGGTGATGTTGCTGTTCCCGGTGTTGTACTGTAATTAGCTGTAAGTGAACCTGAGGTTCCGTCAATTCTAGATACACTTATTACTACATTACCTGATGCTTCACTAATGGTTTCAACAGTATTAGTAGTGAACCCAATTGTGCCTGGTAAAATAACACTTGTATCATTTATTGTAACTTCGTGAACTTGAGTATTAATACCTAATTCACCACCAATAGGTTTTTGTAATTTCACTAAAAACGTTTCTCGTGGTTCTTTAAGTTTATCAGGAGTGATTGCAATCGAAATATCAGATGGTGTACTTATTTTGCTACCTGCAGCAAAATTCAAAGTACCTGTAATTTGTGCATAATCATTACCCGGAGTAGCAGCTGTACTTAAACCAGGTTGTGATTCAGTAAAAAATTCCACTGACGCGGTAGTATCAATAGGAGGTGTGCGCGTCACGGCAATTAGTGCTGGACCCAAGTTTTCATCAATAGATGATGCAGGGAAAGAAAACCCTATTTTACTTAAAGGCTTTGGATCATTACTGACAATACTCACTTCATGGGTATTTTTTGTTGCTTCTATAACACTACCATTAATAATTATTATTGTGACAGTAAAAGTCTCTGGTGTTGGTTCATAGAGACCATCTTTTAAGATTGGGATCCTGATTGATTTTAAGGTCTCTAAATCATTGAATACTAAAACACCATTAATTGGGGCTGTATAATCTGCTGTAGCATTAGCCGTGCCATCTGTTGTTGAGTACCCTACTTCCAACCTACCGGAATTACCGCCATTTCGAATTACATTTATCACTACCTCATTACCTGACTCTATTTGATTAACAAATACGGTTTCAGATACTGAACTCGTTGTTTTTTCAAATCCAAATGTTCCTGGTGCTGATGTTGCAAAATCATCGTTACGAATAATAACTGTATGAGAATTGTTCTGACTATTAATTGAAGCTCCGCCAGTTGCATTACTTAATGTTATGTTGAAAGTTTTATTCTCTTCAGGAGTAGTATCACCAATTATGTCTACATTGATAGTTTTTGATGTAATTCCTTTAGCGAATGTTAAGATGCCACTGCTGCTGCTAGGACTTGCATTATAGTCTGTGTTTAAAATTGCTCCAGTCACTCCAGAACCATTTACGAGTTCAAAGGCAACAGTTACGCTACCATCACTGCCGCCGGTACGATACACCGTAATACTATGTGTTTTTGTACCACTATTTCCTTCTGAAATACTACTGGAAGATTGTGCAAACTCGAATTGACCATTTAATGAAACAGGTTGCGGTGTATCACATGGTTTTGAGCTTGTGACTATTGCACCGTTATAATTTCCTGTTGCAAATTCAAACCGGCACTCTTTCATTGAGTTACCAGCAATATCTTTTACACCATGAATGTATACGTGATATCGAGTATCTGTTTGCAATGCGTTATCACTAGCACCATTAGTAACAGGGCGAATATTCAGTTCATTAGAACCGGGGTCTTTCGCAAATGGAGGAGACTTAAGAAAAACCGGTTTTGCTGTATTTAAACTACCATTAGCTAGAAATGGAAAAATATCGACTTTTGTAGAATCCGGTATTTGTATGTCTTCATTGAATTTGATATCAATTGTGATATTTGTAGTTGTATATTTTCCGGAAACCGGTGATGTTCTAATGATAACAGGAGGTGTTGTATCGCCAGCAGGTACAGCGCTACCGCCACCGCCACCACATGCAGCTAACATTAAAATAGTGAGTAAATTTAAAACCAGAATCAGTGTACTAACTAATGTTTTAAACATGCTTCTTCCTTGATTAAATTGTCCATAAAGTAGTCTCTAAGACTATATTAAAGTGATAATATAAATCAATCTTGTTGACTGACTATTTTTATCTTGAGGATACAAGTGTTAAATTAAAATCTTTAAGCAGTATAATTAATAAACAATTTTAACTCAAAGCACTATAAGATAGACCAAACATCATCTAGGTCCTTCTTATCAGGAGTTTCTTTCTTTTCTGGTTCATCTTCATTTATAGTTCTTTTTGCATTAATCAATTCATATTGGAACTGCTGATATAAACCAATATCGTCGCTTTCTCGAATTAATTTTACACTCAATTTACTTTTATTTATCTGTATATTAATTGCGGCACCAACACGATAATTTGATAAAAAGGTGACTAATGAATTTTCCTGATTTAGAGATTTTATTTCTGGAATCAGTAATGCTCGTTGTATATTTTTTGCTTCCGAATCTTCAGCCATTAAGCTAACACCAACAGGGATAGCCGAAACGCCAATAAATTCTCCTCCAATTTCGACACCTTCTCTTCCTATTGTGCGCATCCATCGAATAATACCAACTTGCCATTGGGCAGCTGTTTCATTATTGATATTCATTTTAAATGCGATGAGTTCACCAACCTGAATATTATTACTATTTTCATTTAAATTTTTTAAATTAAATCCACCCTCACTGTAATTGGCTATCATCCAGTCCTGTGATTGTTCATATGTCGTCACTTTATTATCTGTATTTTTTTCTGACGAGGGCTTATTAAATTCAATAGCATGTTGTTCATAAACAGAGTCCCAAATATCTCGTCCAGTGTCCTTAACATCGATAACATCTTTACCTGAAAAATTACTTTGACTAGCTAAATCTTTTTCGAGAATATCTTCGTCTAAATTGAGTATCTCAACTGGCAAATTATTCTTGTAATCTGATGAGATTATTTGATGCACAGCACTCAAGCCAATTGAAACACTAACAGTAGCATTACTTTTAATTCGACCAAATTTTCGCTCTTGTATTGGGCCCCACGATACGATTAGACGTCGCAATAAATCGTGTGACAATTTTGCTGTTGGCATTTTAATAGTCACCAAGGTTTTTGATACTATTTCTTCACTTAACTGAAGCTCATCGTATAACTCTTGAGTTAATTCATCGGTATTAAACACTCGGACACATTTAGAATCGACTTCTTTATTTAACGAAAAATGGCAAGGTGGTTTGTCGCTGCTGCAATTGACTACAAAATCATATGACATAGCATCATTTTCAATGACTTGATTTAACTTGGTAAGTCGCATCCACCGTTCTAAATTTACATACACATGATCTACTTCACCGTGATGCAGTCGGTTTGGTGCTGCCAGGGATAATAATAATATTCGTAAATATTCGCCGGCGATACTGGTTTTTTTTATGTATTGATGCTGCACATCTGAAATTTGGTTACGATGTAATTTTTGTTGCTCTGCGTAACCATACAGTTTATTTAAATCTAACCAGATATTATTAGGTAAGGGGGCATAAACCTGATAGGTGGTTAATAACACACGGCTAAGATAACTCATCGCACGATGAATATTGGTTGACAGTAAACCATTATCTTTTAAAAAAAGAGTTGATTTAAGCTGATCCTCAACTGTAATTTTATAACCAATAGCCATTAGGGTATAAATTTTACGTGTCGCATGAGCAATGTTCTGCGCTTTTTTGGGTAGAGGGAATCGAGCGCCAATAAAGTGTTTTTGCATTGCTTGTGAAACGTATTGAACTGGATCTCGAAGTGACTCAAGTAAGTACACTCGATCCTTATATTTGATTTCCAGGGAATTAACTTCAGAAAGCAGGTTGAAAATTAATTCAGCACAACGGCCAACACTCGCGCGCGGTAATGATTCAACCCAGAGTTCTACATTTTTGGGTCGAGAATCAAATGAATTTTTATTTGGTTTAATCCTGTCCGGGATTTGTAAACCGATGCCATTGCTCATCTATTTTCCACATATTAATAAATGAATTAATATCACTATTATACATTCTCTATTTGTCGGCCAACTTAATTAGTTCTTAAATTTAAAATTCATAGTTATCAGATGTTTAGAATACTATTCTAGAATTAATAAACAAAAAAGCACGAGAAAATTTAAAAATTATTATTACCTATAGGTGACTCTATATATATAGTATATTTTGAGTGCTTGATACAAATGCTGTAATTACAAATTGTGACTTTCGATTAATCACAATATATACCCTCTATAATCAACTACTACGCCATCTTTTATTGTATGCTTGTCTACGTAGTTCGCACTTTTTAAGGATGGATTTTCGTTCTACATCATTTGAGCTACTCCAATTACAAATTTCATCAATAGATCGAAAACACCCTAAGCAATGATCATCATTATTCAAGCAACAATTCCGAATACAGGGTGATTTAATCATTGTAATTTATTCCAATGTTGTCTTATCGATAAAATTAAAACTATTTTCAAACGCACAAATAGAGTGTAGACAATTAGTAATGTTTCTTAAAAATTTCTAAAACCGAATTATGACTATAAAATAATCAATAATTGAAAGTCTAGCAATACAGTATCAGGCAACCTTAATATTAAAATGGATATAGGTCATTAAATAAATATAATATTCATAAAGTTTATCTATTAATGATTGAACATAAAGACACGATGAAATAGAATTACAGTCACGACAATGGATTGTTTAGACAACTATTAATAAAATCTAA
>CAYOHQ010000063.1:0-11897 GCA_964403805.1 uncultured Thioalkalispiraceae bacterium
CGAAATATTTAAATGTTAGTAACTCCATTACTCTTTAATCTTCCGTTTATTTTTTTATTTACATAACAGCGATTGGATACATAAAGTATATGCCGTAAAATTCACTTTTTATATATCTGTGATTTCAATTCTTTTTTAAATCAATGTGTTAAATATAAATTACCGTTGAAATGTATAATAATTTGGTGTTAAATAGATTATCTGTGATTGCATGCAAAAACAAGGATTGTTTATGAGTAATTCTCCATTTCTTGAATCAGTTCGGCGTTGTATTCGTGTTCGGCATTATAGTATTCGTACTGAGAAAACCTATACTGATTGGATAAAACGATTTATATTGTTTCATAACAAAAAACACCCGGATGAAATGGGTGAAAAGGAAGTTGGTGATTTTTTAACATACCTGGCGTGTGATAAAAATGTTTCTGCTGCAACACAAAATCTGGCATTAAACTCTCTGGTTTTTTTATATCGTCATGTTCTTAAAAAAGAATTTGGTGAGATTACTAATGTGGTTCGTGCTAAAAAGCCATCACGGTTACCCGTTGTTTTAACCCGAATTGAAGTAACCCGATTATTATCGCATTTGCATGATCAGCAATGGTTAATGGGCAGTTTATTATATGGCTCGGGATTGCGATTGATGGAATGTTTACGTATCCGAATCAAAGATGTTGATTTTTCGAATAGAGCAATTATTGTTCGCTCGGGTAAAGGAAATAAAGATAGAATTACAATTTTACCAGACGACTTAATTGAGCCCATCAAGGCGCACATGGCACTGGTTAAATTAGCTCATCAACGTGAGCTCGAACAAGGATTTGGAACCGTCTATCTTCCTTTTGCGCTTGCCAGAAAATACAGTAACGCGAATAAAGAGTGGGCTTGGCAATATTTATTTCCGGCAAAAAAACGTTCTAAAGATCCACGTTCTGATGTTGAACAACGCCATCACTATTATGAGAAATCCCTTCAAAAGGCGGTTAAAAGTGCTGTTTATAAAGCAGAGATTAACAAGCCGGCTTCCTGTCACACATTACGCCATTCGTTTGCAACCCATCTGCTCGAAAATGGTTATGATATTCGTACCGTTCAAGAATTGCTGGGGCATGCCGATATTCGAACGACTCAAATATACACCCATATTCTTAATCGTGGTGGAAACGCGGTAATAAGCCCTCTTAACCAGGTGTTAAGCACACCAGCAGTATAAATACAGTGAAACGCGATTGCAGTCATTATTAAAAAGTACTAATACAGTAATATTACACGCCTGATTTTTTTGTTTGTTTTTTAGTTCCTCATTTCACTTAACAAGCAGTATTTATACGCTATTATAAAATAATAATAACAAACAATTGTGTAGCGCATTATTACCTGAAGGCATCCAATGGTTAAATCTTTAGTGTTTCTTGTATTATCATCCTGTTTGATTCAATCGGCGTTTGCAAAATCATTGGATATAAAAGATGTTCCCCAGCCATTAAAACCGTGGGTCGATTGGGTGTTGTTTGATGAAGATAATAATAAATGCCCTTTCCTATATAATGCAAATTCGACAATTCCAGATTCTACAATTCAATGTGTCTGGCCGTCTCAACTTGAGCTGACACTCAATAATACCAATGGTAAATTTAAACAATCATGGTTGGTCTTTAAAAAAACGTGGGTGCAAATTCCCGGAGATTTTAAACGATGGCCACAAAACATCACCATTGATGGTAAATCCGCTCTGGTAGTAGAGCGTAACAATAAACCCCATGTGCGGCTTAAGTCGGGCAGTCATACCATTAAAGGTAATTTTCTATGGGACAGTATTCCAGAAAATCTAAGCATTGCTAAAAACACTGGCATTATAAAATTAATTGTAAAAGGACAAACGGTTCAATTGCCCAAGGTTCAAAATGATGGCCAGCTTTGGTTACGGGATCAGGATATTGGTCAGGTCAAACGTACGACCGAAAGTGATCATCTTGAAGTTCAGGTTTTTCGGAAAATCACGGATGAAATCCCATTACTGGTCACCACTCATATTGATCTCAACGTTTCGGGGGCGCATCGGGAAATATTACTCGGCAAAGCCTTACTCGATGATTTCATTCCCTTGTCATTAAACAGCCCATTACCCGCCCGCATTGAAGCGAATGGTCGATTACGAATTCAAATACGCCCGGGGCATTGGGTAATTAATCTCACAGCACGTTACCCTGACGTTTTATCCAAGTTAACTTTACCGCGTTCAATGCAGCCCTGGCCCTTAAGCGAAATTTGGGTTTTTGATGCTCGGCATCATATACGAGTGGTAGAAATTAAAGAAACTCAAAGTATTAATCCTCGTCAAACAAACTTACCGGCCAGCTGGATGAATTTTCCGGCTTATGAAATGAAACCAGATACGAATATGGTGTTTAAAACAATTCGTCGCGGTGATCCGGATCCCGATCCCAACAGCCTAACCCTGTCTCGACAATTTTGGCTGGATTTCAAAGGCACAGGATACACCATACAAGATACCATAACTGGTCGTATGACGCGTGACTGGCGCATCGAATCACAACCTGAACTCAATTTGGGTCGTGTCACCATCGATAATCAACCCCAATTTATAACGCAATTACCCAATTCAAAAAACAAAGGTGTCGAAATCAGGCGTGCCAGTATTAATCTAAAAGCCGATAGCAGATACACCGCTGGTATTTCCAAAATTCCTGCCACTGGATGGAATCATGATTTTCAAAAAGTAAACTCAACCCTGCACTTACCGCCGGGCTGGAAAGTTTTCTCTGCCTTTGGTGTCGATAACCGTCCCGACACCTGGTTACAACGCTGGTCATTACTGGATTTATTTTTAGTTTTAATTATTTCAATTACCATTTGGCGCTTATGGGGAGTCTCGTGGGGAATAGTGTCACTACTAACATTAACCATGGTCTGGCATCAGGCAGACTCACCACAGTTTATCTGGCTAAACATACTAGCAGCTGTTGCACTATTACGGGTGCTTCCAAAAGGAAGAATTAAAACGATTGTTGCGTCATACCGTTATATTAGTTTATTTTTCCTGCTCATTATTTCGCTACCCTTTTTAGTCACCGAAATTCGTAGCGGCTTGTATCCCATTTTGGAATTTCCTGACCAAGGCATTAGCACCACACGTTTTAATATCGATAGAGAAGCAGAACACTACCCTGCATCTCCAGCCTTTCCAGCCTTGAGTTCATTGCCCGTTGAAAGTGATGCTTATAAACCAAAAAAATTACGCCAGCGTTTAAGTTCTGCTTATAGTGCTCCTAAGCAACAACAAATTGCACAATACGATCCTAAAGCAAATATTCAAACCGGCCCGGGTTTACCGGAATGGGATTGGCGTTCAATAAATTTAAGCTGGAATGGTCCGGTAAAACAGGACCAACAGATTTATCTTTTATTATTATCACCAAACATGAATGTAGTTTTACATTTCCTACACGTTATCTTTGTCTCATTACTAGTGCTGTTAATGTTAGGTTTGCGTTACGACAAGATTAAAAAATTCAGTTTTAATCCATCCAATGTTGCGATTGCACTGTGTCTGATTTTGTTAAGTTACCAACCATCAGAGGCCATAGCTGAATCCTACCCATCCAAAGAATTGCTAAACCAGTTAAAGCAACGGTTATTAACGGCTCCTGAGTGCACACCAAAATGTGCTCAAATTCCACGAATGAAACTCTCAATTCAAAATAACAACATAACCATTCGCCTGGAAGTTCACACTCTTGCCAATGTCTCCATTCCATTACCGGCTCATTTACGAGACTGGGTTCCAACAAAAATTTTAGTCGATGGTAATAGCGCAAAAGGAATTGAGCGCGCCAATAATGAGCTACGAATAAGCCTGCCAAAAGGCAAGCATCAGGTTATTTTGTCAGGTGCCCTCGGCAATACAAACTCAATTCAACTACCCCTGCCACTAAAACCTAATCGAGTTGAGGTTATTTCCAAAGGCTGGTCGGTTACTGGTGTGTTAAAAAATGCCGTCCCGGATCAACAATTGCAAATTGTGCGCGACCAACCGCGTGCCTCACAATTACAAAGCAATTCTCTCGATGCAGCGGCGCTACCCTCGTTTGTTAAAATAACCCGAACCTTGCACATCGGTCTGGACTGGCGCATCACCACCACCATACAACGCATATCGTCTTCCGATAACGCGGTAGTATTTGAACTGCCTTTAATAAAAGGCGAATCAGTCACTACCGAAGGGATACGCGTCATTAACAATCAGGTACAGGTTAGTCTGCCCGTTAGAAAAAATACCCTATCATGGCAATCTGTTTTAGAAAAACAGGTACAAATAGAATTGATCGCCAGTGACAATAGTGACTGGATGGAAAACTGGCGTTTAGACATTAGCCCAATCTGGCATGTTAAGTCATCCGGCATTCCGGTAATAACGCACTTTTCAAGACAAGATCAATGGCTTCCTGAATGGCGTCCTTGGCCGGGAGAACGCTTAATATTATCACTGCTAAAACCAATGGGGATTAATGGCAAAACACTCACCATAAATAAAAGCGAGTTAGTCGTAACACCCGGTTCTCGAACCGAAGACGTAAAACTAAAACTCTCAATACGCAGTAGTCAGGGAGGGCAACATACGATAGTGATCCCTGCGAATTCAAAACTGCAAAGCGTTAGCATCGATAAAATAAAAAAACCCATTCGTCAAAATGGCCGCAATATTTCCATTCCAATAACACCCGGAAAACAAATAGTTAATATTGATTGGAGAACAGACAAAAATTTCAAAACACTATTAACATCACCCGATGTCAATATCGGAATCGATAATGTGAATAACATCACTAAAATTCACCTCGGCACTGAACGTTGGGTATTATTTACCGGTGGCCCCCGTCTTGGTCCAGCAGTATTATTTTGGGGACAAATTATTTTATTATTTTTTATTGCATTGGGTTTAGGAAAAATCAAAACCATTCCCTTAAAAAGTTATCATTGGTTTTTATTGGGTGTTGGTTTAAGCCAAATTCCATTCATGATGGCAATCGTTGTTATCGGTTGGTTGTTTGCGTTACTGGCAAGAAAAAAATATTTAAATACTGCAACACCCGTGTTATTCAACATCGGGCAAATTGTACTGAGCCTGTTAAGTTTTATGGCTCTTGGATTTTTGTTTTTTGCTATTCAACAAGGTTTATTGGGCTCACCCGACATGCAAGTAGTTGGCAATCAATCGAGTGCCTATAACTTAAACTGGTATCAAGATCGTTCTTCTGAAACACTACCCACAGCCTGGGTTATTTCAGTGCCACTCATTGCCTATCGCTTATTAATGCTGGCCTGGGCCTTATGGATTGCGTTTTCATTAATTAATTGGCTGCGCTGGGGTTGGGCTTGTTTTGCTAGTGATACCTTATGGAAGAAAATCGCTAAACCCAAAATTGCTAGCGCAAGCACAAAAGCGATAGCACCGAACAATCCCAATCTTCCCAAGAAAGAGTAGACATAGTCAAAAATGAGTAACTCCTATCTTGACTGGCATCTACCGTTATCCGAAAACACCATAACACTGCGTCAGGCTTTAGATAGCCTCAACTCGGTAAAAGCCGGGCAACATGAAATTCCGTTAATGGTGCAGCTGGTCGAAAACCCAAAATACCGCTTTCCCGGTTTCGAAATTTTTCACGGCGCGGTAGATTTGCAACAGCACGATTGCATTCATATTCTGCTAGGCAGAGGCTTAACCAGCATCGATGAAGCCTTTACCATCGGATTCACAATGGGAACTACCAACAAAGTCAGCACCACAGAAGAACGCTTGTATGGCCTAATTGCCCAATATTTTTATCCAACGGTGTACCAGTTTTGTGAAGATGATATGGAAGTGTTTAAAAATGCCGTTCGTTTGGGCTATATCTCATCCTGTCTGGCACTCGACACCGTTAATTTTGAGCAATTTATGAACAGTAGTTTAATTGAATTACGCTTGTCACTATTGCTTGAAACAGACTTAATACAGGCGTATTACCAAATAGAGAATAAACGCTATCCAGAGAATCCTGCATGTCAACGATTACTTAACATAAAATAAACCCAATAAATTTAATAAATCCATTTTACGGTCGATAAGAATAATAATGAATGATTAAGCAATTAACAACGATGGATTAATATTATGGCTAAAGATAACAGTACAGTCGAACTACAACTCATCACCATTGAACTTGGAAATGGACAACGCGGTGTTTTTGTTGGAACACCGTTAGTGATTACAGAAAGTGTCCACAAACGAGATGAAATTAATGGTATCTGGTTTTCAAATATTCAGAACATTCCAAAAGAAGTTACCGTCGAGCAATTAACATCTGAAGTGAACGATCAAATAAAAAATTGCATTAAAGCTGTCCATTAAATACTATTCCAGCCTATGGTAGAATTTATCTACTATAGGCTGCCTGAATATACTATTTAATGATAAATCAAAAAATAATTTCAATAAACACCCCATCCCGTGGTTGTTACGACATCACTTCTGAAATCCGAAACTATGTAAACACACAATCAATAACCACTGGCCTGTGCCATGTATTTATTCACCACACCAGTGCATCACTAATCATTTCAGAAAACGCCGATTCAAGAGTATTGACTGATTTGGAAACATTCATGGCAACAATAGCACCCGATGGTGATCCAGCCTGGATCCATGATGACGAAGGCCCAGACGATATGCCCGCGCATATTCGATCTGTGATAACCCAAAACAATCTAACTATCCCCATTACTGATGGAAAAATTGCACTGGGAATTTGGCAAGCAGTCTATCTTTGGGAACATCGAACACAGCGCCATACTCGAAAAATTACTATTACATTACAATCATAATATTTAATTTTAGATATACGTAATTCCGAGTTTAAAACGTTGTTCGATATCGGATAAGGATTTTCGTTTACCACCAATAATAGCAAAACTACCATTTTCAATTGGGACTACTGCACCAGAATAAACAGCATCATCAAGCAGTTTACGGTTTTTAACAAACTCACCGGGCATCAATAAAATCGTCACCGGACCGCTGTCAGATTGCACCACAATATGCACCCCTTTTGATTTTTTAATTAGGCAACTACCGGCGTAATTAATTTCACCAATTGATTTATCAAGTTTCATATTAAATGGTTTCAACAAATCATTCACTTTAACTAACTGCACATTATTGTGATCATGTAAATGACGTTCTTCATCTTTAACATGATTTAACGCGACTTTATCCAAAGAAATCGGTTTGTTTAAAAATAAAAAACCGGAAACTAAACCAACACTCAGTAACACACTCGCAGCAACAGCATAAACACGGTTTCGAACAAAACCAACATGTTGCTTCTCATTAATACTTTGTTGTAACAAAATTCGAGCCGTCAAACCTTCAGGCACATCAATATCAAATGCCTGTTCCAAAGTATGAGTTAATTTATCTTGCTGTGCTGCATAAGCACTACAGGCATCACAATTGTCCAGATGTTTAATAATCTCAGAATTATCCCGAAAAGAACCAACGCGAAGTTGCCGGCATACATCAATACAATTTAATTCATTATTAACACTCATACTTAATTCCTGCTCCTACTACTTTGTTGCAAATTACTATCGCTGCTTAAAATATCCCGCATTTTTTGCCGGGCGCGGCTTAAGCGTGTCATAACCGCACCGGGTTTAGAATCCATTATCGTGGCAATTTCATCACAGGAATAACCACCAATAACCTGCAATAATAATGGCTCAAGATAGTCTTTCGGTAAAATTTTAAGCGCATTACGTAAAATTAAATGTTCAATTTTAGCAAAATCATCACTCTCACCAATAATTGTATCAACATCAATATCATCCAAAGACACATCATTAGTATGCTTACGATCAAAATGTCGGGCATTCTCACGCCGCACAATAGTAAACAACCACGCTTTTGCAGCCTTATGGTCCTCAAGACTATCCAATGCACTCCAGGCACGAACAAATGCTTCCTGCACCAAATCCTCTGCTAAAGCCGAATTGTGACATAACCAATAGGCGTAACGGTACATATCCGATGAGTAAGCATTTACTAACGCCTCAAATGTCCGTTGTTTCGCTACCATATTCATAAAACTCATATCAATAAGACCTGAGTATAGGTAAAAAGCTTACAAAAAATTTTTTATTTTTTCGTGTAAGGTTTTGGTGACCTATCAGGTCTATTTTTCAAGAACGACAAATATCTAATTTTAATTAAATTCTCAGGAGAAATCATGATAAATTCGAAAATACTCGCCAAAGGCGCAATTGCAAGCGTAGTGGCATTAGGCTTAACAACAACCGCACCAACAGCAATGGCAGCAAAAGCCGGTTTTGAAAAATGTGCCGGTATCGTAAAAGCCGGTAAAAATGACTGCGGCACCAGTAAACATTCCTGTTCAGGACAAGCAGCCAAAGACGGATTATCCGATGAATGGCTATACGTTCCAAATGGAACCTGTTCCAAAATAGTTGGCGCCATTATTTTTGTTAAGAAAAAATAAAATGCAAAATCCAGATTCAAAATTTGGAAGCGATAACAGGTCAATCCAGAACACCGGGGTTGGCCTGCGCGCGCCACACTTTCAACATATAATGGAACATAAACCAAAAATACCCTGGTTCGAAATATTAATCGACAACTACCTCGGTGGCGGCCCAGCCATTTATCAACTGGAGAAAATTCGAAACGACTACCCCATAACTTTTCACGGTGTTGGAATGTCACTGGGCTCAACAGACAAACTCAATCTTAGCTATCTAAAAAAATTAAAACAACGCATATGCGATTTCGAACCCGTACATATCTCAGACCACCTGTGCTGGACATCTTTAGGTGGCCACTACGCACACGATTTACTACCACTACCCTATATAACACAATCCATCAAAACCGTAGTGAATCATATACACCAAGTTCAGGATTACTTAGGGCAACGAATATTAATTGAAAATGTCTCCAGTTACCTTAGCTATAAACAATCGGTAATGAATGAGTGGGAATTTTTAGTTTCCGTAGCCGAACAAGCCGATTGCAATATCTTACTCGATATCAATAATATCGCCGTCAGTGCACACAATCACAATCTCAATGCAGAAACGTATTTAAATGCAATCCCAATAGAACGTGTAAAAGAATTTCACCTGGCAGGATACGAAGACATGAAAACCCACCTACTGGACACTCACAGTGAACCAGTCCACCAAGCAGTTTGGGAATTGTATAAAAAAGCATTACACCGTTTTGGAGCCGTCCCAACACTAATCGAATGGGACAATAATATCCCCGAATTTTCAGTGCTCAGCACCGAAGCCGATAAAGCCAATAGTTATCAACAACAATTACACTATTATGTTGCTTAATATCCAAAAACAATTTCTAGAGGCATTATTCAATTCTGACCCCAGACCTGAAATACTCTCCTTTATCGATAATAGCGGATCACGATCAGCGGTGGATCAATTCCAAAGTTACCGCGACAGTGTCACTGGCAGTATCAATGGCGCCTTAGCCATTAGTTACCCAGTCGTAAAAAAACTGGTTGGTGAAGATTTTTTTAACCACATAACACAACAATACATTCAACAACAGCCATCAACAAGTCCGGATTTAAATAACTATGGCGATAATTTTTCCGACTTTATAAAAACACTTAAAAATTTAGAAACCGTCCCATACCTATCAGACGTTGCAAAATTAGAATGGGCTTGGCAAAAAATTATTAACGGATCACAATCAGAACCTGGTAATTTAGAATCACTATCGCATCTCAACGAACACGAAATAGATAATGTCGTATTGACACTAAGCCCCCATGCTAGCTTACTGCAATCAGATTATGCAATTAATACCATTTGGGAAATGAATCAAGACGATGTCAATACTGACATAGCGATTGATTGTAACAACAAGGTAAACTTATTAATCTGGCGAAATGGACTGGATATGAATATAACTGTAATTAATGATAGTCAATTCTATTTTCTCGACTTAACAAATCAGTCATTAACTTTCACAACAGTCTGTGAACAACATCAGAAACATTTCCCAGATGACGATATTACAACATTATTATCCAATGCCATTCAATCAAACTGGATACACTCTTTTTCACTTAACCCGTAAAAGCCTCTTTCGAAGAAAGATACGCAATTTACAAGTTTCTTAAATTAACGGAATAGCAGTGATAGACTTGAATGTTAAATTTATTTAAATTCAACACCAATCCCCCCTAACCCGCAATAGCCACCCGGATTTTTAGCCAAATACTGTTGATGATAATCCTCAGCAAAATAAAAATCAGGAGCAGACATTATTTCTGTTATAATAGCACCATAACCAGCATTAGATAATAAATCCTGATACTGAGAACAACTTTGCTCAGCAAGTGATTGCTGCTCGGGCGAATAATAATAAATCCCCGAGCGGTATTGCGTGCCTCGATCATTACCCTGCCGCATCCCCTGTGTCGGATTATGCGAGTTCCAGAATAAAGCCAATAACTTATTATAATTTATAGTAACCGGATCATAAACAACAAACACAACTTCATTATGTCCAGTTTGGCCACTACACACTTCCTGATAACTCGGGTTAGGAGTTAAACCAGCAGCATAACCCACCGCCGTAATAAAAACGCCCTCTTCCTGCCAAAATACTTTTTCAGCACCCCAAAAACAACCCAAGCCAAATAAAGCCAACTGATAACCAGAAGGGTATGGTTGCATCATGTTATTCGAATTAACAAAATGCGAATCACTAATTTTAATTTTATCCGCACGACCAGGTAACGCCTGATCAGCAGTAGGCAGTGTTAATGACTTATTAGAACCGAACATAATTTATCTCTTTAAAAGTTAGCCATCATTATCATAAATTAATTCAAATGATTCACGTCGGGCATTTTTATGTAATAAATGTTCCCTAACGTTATCAACTGTTATTATGTGATTAACTTGCACGCCTTGCAACAATAAATAGTCTGAAAGTAAACACCTGAAATTGGCATACGGTTGCACAGATTCACTAAATAAAGCCAACTTACCATTTCCAGCCATATTAATTATTTGTGTCGCAGCAACTTTAAAATGATGTGTACCCATATAGTCAGCATAAGCACGTAGATCGTCATCCAATAATGCCTCATGTTTTGACGCTAGGTGATTTTCAATTCGGTTACCCAATTGTCGACCGGCCCAATGATAATTTATACTATTGTCTTCACAGTGTTGATGTAAATGACCGCGATCAAACTCAGGATAATCAGTCGGCATTGGATTAGCCCTGATGTCAATCAAACTATTAATACCATAATGTTCTAATGTGTAGAAAAAGGTATTAATATTGGGCGTACTAGTATTAAGTTTGTAGCCAACTGTAAAAATCTGCGGAATATTACTAATGTCCAAAATAATTTTCCCTGCATAACACTTCCATCGCATCTGGATAAAAATAATTTGATTTAATTTCTATTTTTTCATTCCTAAAAAATTTTTGAAATTCCTGAATAACACTCCACAACAGTAACTTGCCGTCTTTGTAGCGCGAAACAGTGTCGAGCAATAATTTTGACGATATATTAAATTCTTCAAGTTGTGACACAAAAAAACTAATCTGCATATTAATATCAATTGGTATTTTTAAAATAATCATTATTGTATCAATATTGCTATTCGAGCTTATTTCCTTCCCTCTAAGCCGGATTTGATGCGCTATTATAGTTTTAAATTCTACTAAATTTTTATTTTTTTTATTAGACTGATTCCAAAGATTTAAAACAAATACACGTTCTAAAAAATTATCATTTTTATCTTTCTCAATTAAATCAAAATCCGTGATT
>CAYOHQ010000064.1:0-11882 GCA_964403805.1 uncultured Thioalkalispiraceae bacterium
TGCTATATCAGTTTTCTCGATGCCTTTAAAGCAGCTAATGTTATATTGCTGGGTGCTGTGCAGGGTATTGCTGAATTGATTACTCGACCCGGTTTAATCAACGTTGATTTCGCTGACGTTAGAACGGTTATGTCTGAAATGGGTATGGCAATGATGGGCTCCGGTAAAGCCAGTGGTGATGATCGCGCCCAAGTTGCTGCAGAAGCAGCTATTGCCAGTCCATTATTGGAGGATGTTAACCTGTCTGGTGCACGTGGAATTTTAGTGAACGTGACCGCTGGTCTTGACATGTCCATTGGTGAGTTTGAAGAAGTGGGTAATACTGTAAAAAGTTTTGCTTCTGATGATGCCACTGTTGTTGTCGGTACGGTAATTGATCCGGAAATGTCGGGTGAACTTCGAGTAACTGTTGTCGCTACCGGTTTAGGAGCTGATGAGCTTTATAGTGATGAGCCAGTCAAATTGGTGGTTAATAAAACCAGTAATGGTGATGTTGATTATGAATCACTGGATCGGCCGACTGTGATTCGACATAAAAATTCAGATACTACTGGTATGAAAGGTTCTATGGATAATATGGATTACCTCGATATTCCGGCATTTTTGAGAAGACAGGCAGATTAAAATTTGGATATTAATGGGCATGGATTGTGCATATATTCACCATGATGCTACTGTTATTGTGGGTATAAATACGGATATGTAAATTATGCTACGCTTGAGTATAGCTTGCTGTAATAATGCACAATTGCGTAATATGCAGCGTTTTGGAGACCATTTAGTATGGAATCCATCGAAAATTTGTTAGTATCGGTATTTCTATATTGAGATATAGGTAAAATTAATATGAAGGTACAGGAGTAATTCAATCGTGATAAAACAGCGTACTCTGAAAAATGTCATCAGAGCAACGGGTATTGGTTTGCATACCGGTGAAAAAGTGTATTTAACTTTACGACCTGCTGCAATTGATACTGGTATTGTTTTTCGACGTGTCGATTTAGCCGAACCTGTTGAGATTCAGGCCGTGCCGGAAAATGTGGGTGAAACAACTTTATCGACTACGTTAATCAAAGGTGATATACGAATATCGACTGTTGAACATCTATTGTCTGCTTTGGCCGGCTTAGGGATTGATAATGCATATATCGATTTAAATTCTGCTGAAGTTCCAATTATGGATGGCAGTGCAGGACCTTTTGTATTTCTTATTCAGTCCGCAGGGATTGAAGATCAAAATGCACCGAAGAAATTTATTCGAATTAAACGCAGTGTCACCGTTGAAGACGGTGACAAATGGGTTCGCTTTGAACCGTTCGAAGGCTTTAAAGTGGCTTTTTCTATCGAGTTTGAGCACCCAGTATTTAAAGATCGGGATCAGTCTGCTGAAATTGATTTCTCAACAACCTCCTTTGTTAAGGAAGTCAGCCGTGCTCGAACATTTGGTTTTATGAATCAAATTGAAATGTTACGTATGAATAATCTTGCTTTAGGCGGTAGTCTTGATAATGCCGTTGTTGTTGATGATTATCGAATACTCAATGAAGACGGATTACGTTATGAAGACGAATTTGTGAAACATAAAATTCTCGATGCGATTGGTGATCTGTATTTATTAGGTCATAGTTTAATTGGCGCATTTTATGGTTATAAATCGGGTCACGCTCTTAACAACAAGTTGTTACGAACCCTGTTAGCCAATGAGAGTGCCTGGGAACTGGTTACTTTTGAAGATGTTGAACGATCCCCAATCTCATTTGTGCAACCGGTTCAAGCGAGTTAGTTCATAAAACCGGTTAAAATCACTTTACATTTATCTGTTATATAAGGTTAAATGTCCTCTAAATTAACTTTAGTCATAGTCTAAACTAGAACGAGATGCTAACTGTCGTAAGACGGTTTCCAATTCTTTGTCCTGGACACTATCAGCTAAGGTGCTAAGACAACCAGCAGCGACTTTAGAAATGGGCTCTCTGTGCAGTTGTCGCTTTTTACGTTCTACATATTTTGGTTGAATACGCAATTTTATTTGAATAAGTCCATTAAATTCAGGTAGTTGCTGTAAATGCTTTAAAAGTGATGGAATTTGATATCGCAAGCGTGATATCCAGGCTGGGGAGTCTGTGAGCAAAATGAGCTCACCATCAGAAAAATTAGCTATATTACAATGATTTTTAAGGGTATTATCTAAAATTGAGTGTAATCGAGTATTTAAGTGCGAAATTGCAACTGCACGTGTGATGAGCCTCTCAAGTTCATCGCTGGAACCGCTCAAATACTTGTGTATTTTTTTTGGGGAATTCATACTAAAAATTAACCATTTACGAATATTAGCCGATAAAATATAAACAATAACAGGTTATGTAGCAGTATATGAATATTATTCTATTTACCAAAGGCAAAGGTTGCTCTGGATTAGTGGCCTTAAGCAAAAGACGTTTTATTACCGCGTTTGTTAGTCTTTTTATCATCTTACCGATAACCACTGTTGCAGTTGGGTATTACATGGGCATTAATCAAATGCGCTTGCACCCGGATGATATCGCACTCGCGATGGAAGCAGAGCGAGACGAACAAAAATTAAAAATTGAATTAGCGACTCGAAGCGCAGAAGAAAATATGAATGCGCTGGCAATTCGATTGGGTAAAATTCAAGCCCATGTAATTCGACTCGACGCACTGGGTCAGCGATTGACAAAAATGGCAAAACTCGATAATGGTGAATTCGATTTTGATTCATCACCTGCACGTGGTGGGCCTGCCAGTTCAATTAGAGGTCAGGTAATTGATGTTCCTGATTTTATAAAAGCACTGGCTGATTTGTCCAGCCAACTCGATCATCAAGGTAATCAGTTGGGAATTTTAGAAACCATGATGATGAATAAAAATTTACAATCTGAAGTGATGCCAGCCGGTCGGCCGGTTGCTCGCGGTTGGTTATCATCGTATTTTGGTATACGAACTGATCCGTTTACTGGACGACGAGTACATCATTCTGGTGTTGATTTTGCGGGTAAAGAAGGCTCAAACGTTATTGCAGTCGCTGCAGGTGTAGTAGTGTATGCCGGACGTAAATCGGGTTATGGAAACCTGGTTGAAATTAATCATGGTAATGGCTATCACACCCGCTATGGCCACAATAAAAAGATTCTGGTTAAAGTGGGAGATACAGTTAAGAAAAACACTGTCTTATCATTAATGGGATCAACTGGCCGTTCAACCGGTCCCCATGTTCATTTTGAAGTATTGAGAAATGGTCATGCGGTGAATCCTAAAAAATACGTCCATCGTACGCACTAAATTTTTTTAAATAATGCTTTCTAAAAAACACCTGTCAAACACTTTTGACGGGTGTTTTTGCGTATCATCAGTTATTTTATTAATTTTCTTATCAGCTTGTACATCGCCTCCGCTAAATGAAATAAAACCACCAGTAAGTCCAGTTCAGACAACAGTGCTGGATATTGGTTATGCTGAAATACCAAAACCAGAATTGATAAGCAAATCCAAATCAATGCAATTAAATCAGGCTAACATTAAGCCGACCTTCAAAATTGCTGCTGTTGGCGACATTATGCTGGGCACGAATTATCCTTTTAATCATTTACCAGACGCGGGTATCGATTTATTAACGGATGTAAAACCAATCCTGCAAAAAATGGATATCAGTTTTGGCAATTTGGAAGGCGTGTTACTCAATGAAGGTGAACCTGCTAAAGAATGTCTTGATTTAAAACGCTGTTATGTGTTCAAAAGCCCGGAAAATTATGCCTCATTACTAAAAAATGCCGGATTCACCATGATGAGTCTGGCAAATAATCATGCCCGTGATTTCGGCGAACAAGGCCGGCTTGCTACTATGGCAGCTTTGGACTCGCAAGGAATTTTACACTCCGGTGTGGTCGATGATTTTGCTATTACTACGCTTCAGAATCGTAAATTTGTGATGATCGCTTTTGCACCATTTCGCGGGGCTAACGACATGCTGGATATCCCTTTGGCCAGTGAAGTCGTTAAAACCCTGGCACAAGACTTTGATGTGGTAATTGTGTCAATGCACGGTGGTGCCGAGGGCGAGGACATGACGCGCCTACCGTTTGCCACAGAGTATTTTTATGATGAAGAGCGTGGTGATGTCGTTAAGTTTGCTAGAGCCATGGTTGATAATGGTGCTGATCTTGTTTTGGGGCATGGTCCTCATGTACCTAGGGCAATGGAGTTATATAAAGGCAGATTAATCGCCTATAGTCTTGGAAATTTTGCGACGTATTATGGTATCAATGTCAAAGGCCGACGAGGTTATGCGCCGATCTTAGAACTGGAAATATCACACAGAGGACTATTTTTGGCGGGTAAAATCCACTCATTTCAGCAAAATCGACCTTATGGGCCTCAATTGGATCATGAGAATAATAGTGCAAAATTAATACAAGAAATCAGCAAGCTGGATTTTCCAGATAATCGACTGCAAATATCTCAAACCGGAGAAATTCGGCTATTACCCCAAAATAACGACCTCTCTAGCTTCAAATAAGTATTTCTCTCATCAGTGTTGATATTCATGCCAATTTTCCATAAATGAATGATTTCAGGGGACAAAATCCGGGTGGAGCGGTAGAATAACGGGCTTAATAAAGTGTGATATTAATTTTGCCAGTTAAGGTAAAATAGCTAAGTTTATCTGCTCGCTGACTTTAAAATTACCAGATAAACCCAATAATAAACATTTATTAGCCGGAATTTAATAAATAGAATAGTGAAACCATGTTAAAGAAAATTGTTACCAAAATACTTGGTAGTCGAAATGACCGTTACATTAAATTACTTCGTAGAGAAGTTGATATCATTAATGGTCTCGAAAATGAATTCAAAGCATTAACTGATGAACAGTTAAAAGCAAAAACACAAGAATTTAAAGACCGACTCGAAAAAGGCGAAACGCTTGATGATGTTTTAAATGAGGCATTTGCAAGCGTACGTGAAGCCAGTCAACGAATAATGGGCATGCGTCATTACGACGTTCAGCTAATTGGAGCCATGGTGTTAAACAATGGCAAAATTAGCGAAATGCGCACCGGTGAAGGTAAAACTTTAATGTCGACTTTGGCAGCCTATTTAAATGCCTTGCCGGGTAAAGGCGTTCATGTCGTTACGGTTAATGATTATTTGGCCGCTCGTGATGCCAAATGGATGGAACCGTTATACAATTTTCTGGATTTGACCGTTGGCGTTATTGTTTCAGAAATGTCACACGAAGATAAGCAAGCAGCTTATGCTGCTGATATTACCTACGGCACTAATAATGAATACGGCTTTGATTACCTGCGTGACAACATGGCATTCAGCATGGACGATAAAGTGCAACGTGGCCACGCGTTTGCCATTATCGATGAGGTTGATTCAATTCTAATTGATGAAGCAAGAACACCGTTGATTATTTCAGGTCCTGCTGATGAGAGCTCTGAATTCTATCAGGCAATTAATGAATTTGTACCTAGTTTGGATAAACAAGAAGAAGAAGAAGGCCCGGGCGATTTTTCTGTAGAAGAAAAGAATAAACAAATATTCCTAACCGAAGATGGCCATCAAAAAGTCGAAGATATCCTAATTGAAAAGAAAATATTGCAGGAAGGCGAGAGTCTGTATGATGCATCGAATATTGCTTTAATGCATCACATCACTGCTGCACTTCGAGCGCACGTATTATTTGCCATAGACGTTGATTATATTGTTAGTAACAATGAAATAGTTATTGTTGATGAGTTCACTGGTCGAACAATGCCGGGACGACGTTGGTCCGATGGTTTGCATCAAGCAATAGAGGCCAAAGAAGGTGTTGCCATTCAACAAGAAAACCAGACACTGGCCTCGATCACCTTTCAAAATTATTTCCGTATTTATGAAAAACTATCCGGTATGACTGGTACTGCCGATACTGAAGCCTACGAATTTCAATCGATCTACGGTTTGGAAGTGGTGGTAATACCAACTCATAAAGACATGGTTCGAATTGATAATGTCGATCAAATATATCTAACAGCTAATGAAAAATATCAAGCAATTATGATAGATATACAAGACTGTCAAAAACGGGGTCAGCCAGTATTGGTTGGTACCGCATCGATTGATGTTTCAGAATATTTATCAAAATTACTCAAAGAAAACAAAATTAAACACGAAGTTTTAAACGCAAAACAACATGAGCGTGAAGCCGATATTATTGCACAAGCCGGTAACATTGGTGCAGTCACTATTGCGACCAATATGGCAGGTCGTGGTACTGATATTGTATTAGGCGGTAATCTCGAAGTGGAATTAGCAAAGAACCCTAAAGCCAGTGAGATTGAAATTGGAAAAGTTAAAAAAGATTGGCAACAGCGACATCAAAATGTATTAACTAATGGTGGTTTGCATATCGTGGGTACAGAACGACACGAATCACGTCGAATCGATAATCAGTTACGTGGTCGTTCAGGCAGACAAGGTGATGCAGGTTCAAGCCGTTTTTATTTATCGCTTGAAGATAATTTAATGCGAATCTTTGCATCAGATAAAATATCCGGTTTAATGCAGCGCCTGGGTATGGAAGATGGCGAAGCGATTGAGCATCCATGGGTTAGTAAAGCCATTGAAAATGCGCAACGCAAAGTTGAAGGTCACAACTTTGATATGCGAAAACAATTACTCGAATACGATGATGTAGCAAATGATCAACGTAAAGTAATCTATCAACAACGTAACGAATTAATGGCTGATGAAGATGTTTCTGGTGCAATTACAGCAATTCGGAATGATGTTATTAATGGTATTATTGATGGTTATGTACCGCCTAATAGTATGGAAGAACAATGGGATATTACCGGGTTAGAAGAAGCCTTAACCGGTGAATTTGGAATCCAGATGGATTTACAAAGCATGCTGAAAAACGATGATAACCTGCATGAAGAAAGCTTACGTAATACCATTGTCGATGAAAGTAATCGATTGTATAAAGCCAAGGAAGACGATGTTGGTGCAGAAGTACTTCGTTATGTTGAAAAACAAATTATGTTACAAGTTTTGGATCGGGAATGGAAAGAGCATTTAGCGACCATGGATTACCTGCGACAAGGAATACACTTGCGCGGTTATGCACAAAAAAATCCCAAGCAAGAATACAAGCGTGAATCGTTCCAAATGTTTTCCGATATGCTTGATGCAATTAAACATGAAGTTGCAACGGTGATGAGCAAAATTCAAATTCGCAGCGAAGAAGATGCAGAAGCTGTAGAGGCACAACGCCGCGCGCATGAAGGTCAAATGGAATTTCAGCATGCCGATAGTAGCGCCATGCAACAGGATAATGAACAACAGGCACAAGAAGAACATACCCAACCATTTGTTCGCGAAGGTAAAAAAGTTGGCCGTAATGAACCTTGTCCCTGTGGCTCCGGGAAAAAATATAAACAGTGTCACGGTAAACTTTGATCACGTATTTGATTAACCATACTATTTTAAACTCTATAAACAAGTCACTGCTGTCCCGTTAACTTGAGATAAATTATAAAAATGCTTACAGTTAGTACGTTTCAAATCAAGTTTACACCACCGGACATGAAACCGGTACAGCCTGCTAAAGACTCGCTAGTCGCCATCCATGGCCGCTCGACTGCTTCATCCATGAAGCAGACGGTCTTTATCAGGCTGTACCGATTCCATATCCTCACATTTTTACTTGTTTTAAAGTTAACGGGACAGCAGTGTAAATAAGTATAAAACTACTGTTCCTTCTCCCTCAGGGAGAAGGCCAGGAAGAGGGGATTAAATAAAACAATGAACTCTAATGTAAAATTATCCCAAATTGATACCCTTCGAAAACTACTCCCAATAAAAGGTATAAAACTAGGAACCACCTGTGCCAACATAAAACAACCCAACCGCAAAGATCTGGTTCTTATTGAATTAAGTAAAACAACGTCTACAGCTGCCGTTTTTACTAAAAATCAGTTTTGTGCGGCTCCCGTAATAATATCTAAACAACATCTACAACAATCAGCACCACGCTATTTGTTAATTAATACCGGTAATGCCAATGCAGGGACAGGTGAGCAAGGCTTATTAGATTCACAACAAGCCTGTAGAACAGTAGCTTCAGTTGCAGCGTGTAATGAAACCGAAGTATTACCGTTTTCAACCGGTGTTATCGGTGAGAATTTGGCAATGGATAAAATTCTGGCGGGTATACCAGCGGCATATGATAATTTATCAGGTGCATCGCAAAACTGGATTGATGCAGCTCATGGGATCATGACCACTGATACCGTTGCCAAAGGACATTCAACACAATTAGTAGTTGATGGTAAAACAATAACCATTACGGGTATCGCAAAAGGCTCCGGTATGATACGACCCGATATGGCAACCATGTTAGCTTATATTGGAACCGATGCAAAAATTGCGAATGATGAATTACAACAATGCCTACAAACTGCAGTTGATAGTTCCTTTAATCGAATAACGGTTGATGGTGATACCTCAACAAATGACTCATGCCTGTTATTTGCGAGTGGTGCTTCTGATGTTGAAATAACATTAAATAATAAATCTGAATTTCAAACTGCATTAACGAACTTATGTGAGAATTTAGCAAAAGACATGATTCGCGATGGCGAGGGTGCGACTAAACTTATTACCATTAATATTAATAATGGCCGAAATGAACAGGAATGTCTGGAATTAGCCTACTTGATTGCACATTCGCCATTAGTTAAAACGGCATTTTTCGCCAGCGATCCAAACTGGGGAAGATTATTAGCCGTGGTAGGGCGAGCAGGTATTCACGATTTGAATTTGTCTACTATAAAAATATATTTAGATGATTTATGCATAGTGTCAAACGGTGGTCGCGATTCAGGCTATACTGAAACAGTGGCGCAAAAAATAATGAATCAAGCTGAGATTACAGTTACAGTTGATCTAGCTCGTGGTGATAATAATTCAACAATATGGACCTGTGATTTTTCAACAGATTATGTTCGAATTAATGCGGAATACCGTACATGAGTCAAATAACCCAACTTCATAAAAAAGATATTGTTTATGTTGCCGTTGCCGTTATTCGAGATGAACAAGGTCGGTTGCTTATTGCTAAACGGCATGAATTTCAGGATCAAGGCGGTTTGTGGGAATTCCCCGGAGGAAAGTTAAAGCAGGGAGAACACGTTATTGATGCATTGCAACGTGAAATTAAAGAAGAAACCAGTCTTGAATTAAATTATTTTAGGCCGCTATTAAAAGTAGAGCATACCTACCCAAATAAGACCGTTTTATTAGATGTCTGGTTAGCCGGTGGTATTCAGTCAATAGATGCAAAGAGTAGTGAAGGACAGGAATTAAAATGGGTAAGGCCATCAGAACTTGATCAATATAAATTTCCTGCAGCAAATTATTTGATTGTTGAAGCATTAACCTTACCAAAACTTCATGTTATTACCGGAAAGTTTGAAAATGCTACCGAATTTTCACATAAACTGATGACTTCATTACAACTTGGCAGTGGCCTGGTACAATTGCGTTCTAAAATGGAATGCAATGAATCCTATTTTGAATTATCCGTTCGAGCCAGACTTTTATGTAATGAACATCGAGCAAAATTGATGTTAAATATTCCCATCGATGAATTTAATTATCACAGTGCAGATGGAGTGCATCTGACATCCGAGGTATTAATGTCATTATCTCTTCAGGACTTGATTCCGCTTTACCAGCAAGGTAAGTTAGTTTCGGCATCAACCCACAATCAAAAAGAAATCGATAAGGCTAATGAATTATTATTAGATTACATATTTTTGTCACCCGTAAATGCAACCCAAAGTCATCCGGATGCAACACCATTAGAATGGGATAAATTCGAGAAACTAAGTAAATCGGCACAATGCGCAGTTTATGCTTTAGGTGGCGTGAGTAAAGATGATATTAACACTGCTCTAAATGCAGGTGGAACAGGTATTGCGGCAATAAATTCACTCTGGCATGATTAGTAAATCATTTCGCTGTCTCCAAATATTGATAGTTCTATTTTTTGTGATACTAATCGCATTATCATCTTGTTCAAAAAATAAAGAACCTCCAATTAAACAAATCACTATCTGTCAAACTAATGGTGAATGGTGCGAATCAACAATCAGTAATCATAGAATCGCAATATTACTTCCGAAAAAAATCCCCTATTTAAAACAATTTCCAGTAAAAGTAAAATTAATAACAAAAAATAAAACTGAAATACAACAGCTACAAATACAGTTTTCAATGCAGGGAATGGATATGGGGCTGAATAGATTTAATTTAAAACGAGTTAAAGTTAGTGGATATGAACAACAATGGCTAACAGATTCAATTATTCCAATTTGTACTACACGTCGGAAAGATTGGTTAATAACCTTAGGGATTAAAATTAATAACATAATTCTTAGTGAATATTACATGATTACGATTAGCTGATTTTATCCAATAATAATTACTAATGATTTTCTTGATAACTAATGTTTTCTAGCAATATATTTTTTTAGCAATTGCAGTAAAAAAATCAATGATAATATAATTAATATTGGATCAAATTTTGATGATGATTTTATTGTGCAACCGCCAGATGAATCTTTATTTTTTGTAGCACTTACAGGTGGCGCTTTATCAGGATCGAGGATATTTATTGTAATTGAATCAGTACTATTTCCAGCATCAGAATCTGTCACAGATAACTGTAGTTGAACAGTTGATTGAGTGTTAGGAGCAGTAAACGATACCGTTGCTGTATTCGCTGTAACTAAATTCACATTACTGTTAGATAGAACTGTCCATTTATAAACTAAATTTTCAGGTAAAGTTTCAATATCCGTTCCATCTCCTTTTACAGTTACAGTTGTTCCTTTAGTAGCAATAAAGTCCTCACCAGCAATAGCCGTAGGTTTATTATTTATCCGTAATGTGATCGATTTTATTGATTTTCCACCAGCACCATCAGTAACAGTTAGCTGAAAACTAATGTCATTATTACTTGTGGGTATTACAAAGCTGGTTTTATCTGTATTTTCATTCATTAAATTTAATACTGTCGTACCCGAGGTCTGTACCCACTTAAATGATAGTGTCTGATTGTCTCGATCTGTCGTCTGACTGGCATCTAATGTAACCATACTACCTTCATTAACAACTTTATCAGCTATACCCCGAATAACCGGATTACTATTTGCAGGTGGTATTGCGCATTGATAAATTCGAACATCATCCAAAAACCATCCAGTTGCACCCCTGTAACTGTTAGTTCCAATTCTCCATCTAAATAATACATTTTGTCCAGCTAGTGAGGATAAATTTAAACGAGTTGAATTAAAATCATACCGTTGTTCAATAAATGCAGGGCGATTTAATAGTAGATTGTTACCCAGCGTCCCAGGTGGATTTTTAATGACATTCGTTGGGTCATAATCCAATCCTGAGTCAATTAAATTTCCGGCATCATTCCAAGTTGTTCCATTATTAGCACTGTATTCAATTACACCACCACTAACTCGGTAATAACTTATGTTTCCTGCGTTATCCCGAGGAGTATATGTCTCAAAAAAATATTGATGTTTAAAATGCAAATAGGTAGTTCCAGTGGTTGGTATTGTAATAGATTTAGTCGTTGTAGCTTTAAAATCATGTATACCAGAATATGCTACCCCCCATAGTAATTTATTCGCAGTAGTTGTTTGCATCGACTTGATTAACCATGGAGCAACAGATTTACCGTTATATGTGAAATTAGTAGGTAGGTTCCAGTTACTGCTACCATTTTCAAAATTATCAAAGAAAATATCATCTTGTACTTTATTGTTTGCACATATTTGAGCCTGTTTTGGTTT
>CAYOHQ010000065.1:0-11760 GCA_964403805.1 uncultured Thioalkalispiraceae bacterium
GCACGTTCATTTTACTCAAAAAAAAACCGAATATTCATTCGGTTTTTTTATACTTAAGACTTGCTTATAAAACTGGTTATTAGCTACAACCTTTTGGTCGAGGCAAGCCGGCAACTTTATTTGCACACTTAATTAATCCGGTTGGGAATAGGGTATAAATGTATTTTTGGCTGCTTCGATCTTTACCAAATTTTTCTTTCATTAATTTGGAAAATACCCGTGGTTCAGCAACACTGCCATTTGATACAAAATAATCTCTTGCTAAATCAACTATATCCCAATGTTCATCAGTCAATTCTGAAATTTTTTCAGTTACTGCGATTTGCTCAGCAAGTTCTTTGCTCCACTCATCCAAGTTTAATAACCACCCAGCCTCACTGAGTTCAATTACCTGACCATTCACTTCTGCTTGCATTTTATGACTCCTGAAAAAGCGTTAATACCTGACTAATTTTGTCAGGATTATAACAGTTTGTTCTATATTAGTAAACAATGATTTATGATATTTTATAAATTTATCTCAGTTTGTAATGTAATACTTAATTTGTTGCTATAAAAAATTATTAGAAAAATAACCATAGTTAACTCTGAACAAGGGCACGTTGGTATGCTGATCTGGATTTTAAATTTTGTGCATAACGGTGTAATTTTGGGTATTTTGATACGACATCGGGAGCCCAAAACAATACCGAAGCAATCATGATATCGGCACAACTAAATTTATCTGCTATTAAATAGTGTGCATCCGGTATTCTTGTTTTAAATATTTTTTCTAATGTAATTAACACGCGACGAAAACTATTCATATTCCAGTCGGCAATTTCAACAATCCGTTGTTCCGGAGGAAATATTGCGCTGTGTAGTAAATATTGGAAAATAGGGGGTTCCAATGTTGCGGGAGCAAAAAACATCCATTGTTCATATTGTGCTCGCTCGCTGCTGTTTAGTTTAGGTGATAAGGCTTTCTCTGGAAATCTATCGGCTAATACAGTACAAATAGCACCAGATTCAAAGATGATCTCATCATTAATTTTAACTGCTGGTACCTGACCATACGGGTGGATAGCCTGATATTCCTTAGATTGGCCGGCTCCTGAAAATATGTCAATGTGTTCTAATTGATAGGGTATCTGCAATTCTTCAAGTAACCAGCGAATCCGGGTAGCGCGGGTTTTGGCACAGTAATAAAGTGTAATATCCATGATTATATTCCTTTCACATTTGTAATGAGCAAGAATGAGCTTATGTTGAGTTTAAGATAGTGACTTTCATTATGCAAGTCACTATTCTGTTGTGCTATTATTAACTTAAACAGCATTCAATCTACTATTAAGTTAGTGTTTACTTCTATGGATAGCTAATGAAAGCAACAGAATTTAAACGTTCTCCCTGTGCCATCGCTAATGTGCTGGATATCCTTGGTGATAAGTGGAGCCTGCTGGTAATACGTGATTTGTATTTTGGCAAAACGACCTATACTGAGCTGCACGCTTCGCGTGAAAATATCCCCACGAATATTCTTGCACAACGTTTAAAACATTTACTTGCTGAAGGGGTTATCCAGAAACTGCAATATCAGGATAAACCAGTGCGCTATCATTATAGCTTGACCCAAAAAGGCCTGGATTTAGCCGATATTATGAAAGCCATGTTAGTCTGGGGTAATAAATATTTTCCCGGAACATTTACCAAAGAACAAATTGATGATTATCGGGAACAGCTTCGAGTAGCCAAAGCTGGCAAGGCCAGTTCATAATTATCGGGACAATAAGCCTTAAGTAAATCGAGATATGGTAATATCTAGCTTCCTTATAATCGCCAATAAATACAGTATTTAAGAAATTAACTATGTCATTCGATGAAAAAATAGACGAACACTACCATCCAGAAAAACTGGAGCAATTAGTTCAAACGTATTGGGAACAGAATAAATCGTTTGCCGTTACTGAAAAATCGGATAAGGAGAAATTTTACTGCCTGTCGATGTTTCCGTATCCCAGTGGTCGACTCCATATGGGACATGTGCGCAATTACACCATCGGTGATGTGATTAGCCGCTATCAACGCATGCTCGGAAAAAATGTCATGCAACCCATGGGCTGGGATGCATTTGGTTTACCGGCTGAAAATGCCGCACTGAAAAACAATGTCGCACCGGGTAAATGGACTAGAGAAAATATAGATTATATGCGCACGCAACTTAAAGAGTTGGGCTTGGCCTATGATTGGGACAGGGAAATTGCAACATGTGATCCAGATTACTATAAATGGGAACAATGGTTATTTACCCGGCTGTATAAGAAAGGTCTGGTCTATAAAAAAACGGCTGCAGTAAACTGGTGCCCAAATGATAAAACCGTATTAGCGAATGAGCAGGTTATCGATGATTGTTGCTGGCGTTGTGGTGAAACCGTTGAACGAAAAGAAATACCGCAATGGTTTATGAAAATTACCGATTATGCTGAAGAGTTGCTAAATGATCTTGAGAAACTTGATGGTTGGCCCGAAAAAGTTAAAACCATGCAACAAAACTGGATTGGTAAATCTCAAGGTGTTGAAATTGATTTTAAAATTGCGAATACAAATAGAATAGTTACCGTTTTTACTACCAGACCAGATACTTTATTTGGCGTTAGCTATCTGGCTGTTGCAGCTGAACACCCGTTAGCACTGCAAGCAGCAAAGCATCACCCGAATGTTTCGGATTTTATAAATGAATGCAGTGCTATGGGCACCGCAGAAAAAACCATTGAAACTGCTGAGAAGAAAGGTATTGATACCGGGTTTAAAGCCATTCATCCAGTTACTGGTGATCATGTTCCGGTTTTTATCGCTAATTTTGTTTTAATGGGCTATGGCGAAGGTGCAGTAATGTCAGTGCCTGCTCATGATCAACGGGATTGGGAATTTGCAAAAAAATACGGCTTGTTGATTAAGCAGGTCATTACAGTTGACTCTGATAACGCTAACAGTTTATCTGACGAAGCAATTACAGAAAAGGGTAAGCTAATTGATTCTGGTGCGTTTACTGGTCTAACATCAAGTAATGCTTTTAATAAAATTGCAGCATTTTTAGAGAAAAACAATCAAGGCAAAGTCAAAACAAATTATCGACTTCGCGATTGGGGAATCTCGCGTCAACGCTATTGGGGTAGTCCAATTCCGATTATTAATTGTGAAAAATGCGGTGAAGTGCCCGTCCCTGAAAAAGATTTACCAGTAGTGTTACCTGAAGATGTATCACTTGATGGTGTTAATTCACCGATAAAATCGATGCCTGAGTTTTACAATGTTAGTTGTCCAGTGTGTGGCGCAAAAGCAAAACGTGAAACAGATACCTTTGATACTTTTATGGAGTCATCCTGGTATTTTGCTCGTTATTGTAATCCTGATAATACTGAAGCAATGCTGGATGAGCGGGCATCTCACTGGCTACCTGTCGATCATTATATTGGTGGCATAGAGCATGCGATATTGCATTTGTTGTATGCGCGATTTTTTCTTAAATTAATGCGAGATGAAGGACTGGTAAAGATAGATGAACCATTCAAAAAATTGTTAACTCAGGGCATGGTGTTAAAAGATGGTTCAAAGATGTCAAAATCCAAAGGCAATACCGTTGATCCTCAGGTTTTAATTGAAACCTATGGTGCCGATACCGCAAGATTATTTATGATGTTTGCTGCTCCTCCCGAGCAATCATTAGAGTGGTCAGATTCGGGTGTTGAAGGCGCATTCCGATTTTTAAGACGTTTGTGGAAACTGGTTTACTTGCATCAAAATTCAGAATTTAAAAATGTTAGCGCGATATCCAGTGACAATGTTAATTATAATGATAAGCAAAAAAAGCTAAGACGGTTAGTGCATGAAACAATTAAAAAGTGCTCCGATGATATCGATCGTCGATTTACGTTTAATACTGCAATAGCAGCGATTATGGAATTAATCAATGTAATGTATAAAGTAGAATACAGTGCTATTGAAGATTACAATATTATGCAGGAAGCGCTGGACAATGTTGTGTTAATGCTGTCGCCCATTGTACCGCATATATGTCATCAATTATGGTTGGCACTAGGACATAATAATGTTGTTCTTGACGTTTCCTGGCCACAATTTGATGAAACAGCTTTGGTGCGTGATAGTCTAGAATTAGTGGTTCAGGTCAATGGAAAATTACGAGCCAAAATTGAAGTGCCTGCGGATGCAAGCCGCGATGAGACTGAAAAAATGGCTCTCGAAAATGAGAATGTAAAAAAATTTACTGATTCCAAATGTATTTCAAAAGTAATTATAGTTCCGGGTCGATTAGTTAATATCGTTATCAAATAATTTTTATTATGATAAATAAATATAAAAATATAATTTTACTTTGTTGTGTATTGTTGGCTTCATGTGGGTTTCATCTTCGTGGTGCGATTGAAGTTCCTGATATATTAAAAGAACTTTATATAGCAGGAAATGTTTCAGCAAATGAGTTAAGTGCGGTTTTATATAGAAGAATAAAACAGCTTGGAATAAAACGGGTTAATAGTCCAACTGAAACAAGCTCAACTTTATCAATCACCCGAAATAATTTTGTTCGTCGGGTGTTAACAGTAGATTCATCCAATAAAGCCTCAGCATACAAGCTGGATTTAGTTGTTGCCTTTGCAGTCATCGATAATAAAGGTAAAGTAATTTTAAAAAATCAGCAAATTCGCCAGACACGTGAATACAATATTGATATTAATAATGCGCTTGCATCGGGTGATCAGGAAAAACGTTTAATAATGGAAATGACTGAATTTGTCGTTAATCAAATGTTAACCAGGATTAGCTTCGCATTTAAAAAAACTAGTTGATTATAAATGAAAATTTATTTTAACAATCTGGAGCATCACTTAAGTTCTGAATTACATCCAGTCTATATAATCAGTGGTGATGAACCATTTCAAATTCAACAAGCAGTAAAATTAATTCGAGATAAAGCGCACCAACAGGGTTATATTAATCGAGAATTATTATTCGTTGAAAAAGGATTTAACTGGTTGGATTTTTCGATGTCGAATGATAGTTTGTCACTATTCGCCGAAAAAAAACTAATTGAATTACGCATGCCTAAAGGCAAGCCGGGAAAGGAAGGTGCAAAAATATTATTGGATTATTGTGAAAACATTTCCGACGATACTCTATTGCTGATTGTTACTGATAAGCTCGAAAAAGCAACCAGTAATACAAAATGGTATAAATCTATTTCCAATGTCGGAACCGCTGTTACAGTATGGCCGATTGAAGGTAATGAACTGCGACAGTGGCTAATATCAAGAATAAAATTGCGAAAATTGACAATCAGCGATGATGCTCTGTTATTACTGATTGATAGAATAGAAGGCAATTTACTGGCAGCCGATCAGGAAATTGAAAAACTGTCTTTACTGTGCACCACTGGAGAACTTACATTTGATATTGTTGAGCAATCAGTGTCGGATAGTGCTCGATACGATTTATTTAAACTGGTTGATGAAGCATTAATAGGTAATTACCGTCATATAACACGTATTTTGTATGGCTTAAAAGCCGAAGGCATCACTCCAATTTTGATTAATTGGTCACTTTCCCGGGAGATACGCAGTTTACTTAAAATGAAAAGTAGTCTGGATAAAGGTGACCCGATGGAGTCGGTATTCAGACAGCATCGAGTTTGGGATAAACGAAAAATTCTGTTAAAAACTGCACTAAATCGTCATTCCAGTGCCTCATTACAATCATTATTACGCAAGTCTTATAAGGCTGACCGTATAATAAAAGGCAATGAAATAGGCAATTTATGGGATGAATTGTTACAATTAAGTCTGGGAATAGCCGGACTTCGATATTGTCCATCAGTATCAGTCATTTAATTTAAACTATCCTCGTATTATTTACTCTAATAACAGATTAAGTGACAAATGTAGTGACTAACACTATGATGTTAAAGGGTATTTTAATTTAGTTAAAAAACCGGTAAATTTAGAGACAGTACCATGGATATTAAAATGAATATAAAAAAATACATGCAGGATCTAGGTGTCCGTGCACGTAAAGCATCTCGAGAAATAGCGCGTGCGGATAGTGCGTGTAAAGATGCTGCATTAATTGCCATTGCTGCTGAGTTGAGGACTAATGAAAAATTATTGCTAGAACAAAATCAGATCGATCTTAAGGCTGGGCGAGAGTCGGGTTTAGATGCTGCCTTATTGGATCGTCTGGAATTAAATTCAGAACGTATCAAGGCTATGTCCGATGGATTACTTCAAATAGCCGCGTTAGCAAATCCAGTTGGTGAAATTTCAGATCTAAAATACCGTCCATCCGGTATTCAGGTTGGTAAGATGCGCGTTCCATTAGGCGTCATCGGAATAATTTATGAGTCACGTCCAAATGTAACTGCTGATGCTGCTGCGTTATGTTTAAAATCCGGTAATGCCGCAATATTGAGAGGTGGATCTGAGGCTCAATATTCCAATCAAGCTATCGCAACGTGTATTCATACTGGTTTAAAAAAAGCAGGTTTAAGCCAGGACGTCGTTCAGGTAATCGAAGTTACTGATCGCGAGGCTGTTGGTGAATTAATTACGTTGAACGATTCTGTTGATGTTATTGTGCCGCGCGGTGGTAAAGGGCTGATTCAGCGAATTAGTAAAGATGCAACAGTCCCAGTAATTAAACATCTGCATGGCGTATGCCACGTTTATATAAATTCGAAAGCGGATACCAAAAAAGCAATTGATGTGGCCTTTAACTCTAAAACGCAACGTTATGGGACATGCAATACAATGGAAACATTGTTAGTGGATAAGGATATTGCAAAAGATGTCTTACCTGAACTTGCTTCATTGTATAACAACGAAAAAGTTGAATTACGGGGATGTGCTGAAACATTAAAAATATTAACGGATATTTCCCTTGCAACTAATGAAGATTGGGATACTGAATACCTTGCGCCAATATTATCAATTCGAATTGTTGAAAATATTGATGCTGCAATTGATCATATCGATAAACACAGTTCAGGTCATACAGAATCAATTGTAACTGAAGACGTAACATTAGCGCGACGATTTATGAATGAGGTAGATTCAAGTTCGGTCATGTTAAATGCTTCAACACGATTTGCAGACGGTTTTGAATATGGTCTTGGGGCTGAAATCGGGATTAGTACGGATAAAATACATGTTCGAGGTCCAGTAGGACTGGAAGGCTTAACGTCTCAAAAATACATCGTTATTGGTGATGGTCATATTCGACGTTAATATAAATGATATTTAGCTTTTATAGATTTTTATTACAGTAATGAATACTATGATTGGTGTGTTTGGTGGTACATTTGATCCGATACATTTTGGACATTTACGTCCGGCTCTGGATGTTGTTGAAGCACTAAATTTAGATAAATGCCATTTTGTCCCTTGCAGTATTCCACACCATCGATCAATGCCATCAGCAAATTCAGCTCAACGATTAGCGATGGTGGCTGCTGCAATAGAAGCTGATCCTCGATTTATTATTGATCCAGTAGAAATAAATCGGGAAGGCACGAGTTATACAATAGATACATTAGAGTCTATGTCGTATGGGCATAATGGAGCAGATAAAAAACAAACACTATGTTTGATTATTGGTATAGATGCTTTTGTGAAATTAGATCAATGGCATCGTTGGCAGGATATATTAGGGCTTTGTCATGTGGTCGTAACCCACAGACCCGGCTGGGAAATAGATAAACTAAATTCCAGTCAAATTTCAACGGAGATTGCTGACACTATTTCAAAGAATCGTGTTCTTGATAAGCAAGAATTAAACAAAAACCAGTTTGGTAAAATATTGTTTCAAGAGGTAACACAACTGGATATATCCGCAACAAAAATTAGAAGTTTGTTAGCCGCTAAAAAACCAATTCAATACTTAGTTCCGGATAATGTAATTAGTATTATTAAAAGTCAGAATATATATGTGAAGTGAAAATGAAATCAGAAGAAATTAAAGATATCGTAATAAATGCACTTGAAGACATTAAAGGTTTTCAAATTAAAATAATAAATGTACGTGGTAAATCAAATTTTACAGATGTAATGATTATTGTTAGCGGTAATACTGCGAGGCAGGTTAAGGCTCTTGGGCTAAATTTAATATCAGTAGCACGTGAACACAATATAACGGTGCTGGGGTCAGAAGGAGAACAACAGGGTGAATGGATGTTAATTGATCTTGGAGACATTGTTGTACATATCATGCAACCCGATATTAGAGATTTTTATAATTTAGAGAAACTATGGGGTGACGATAGCCCTGATGTCTTGTCAACTGATGCAAGTTAAAAGCTGAATGCGAATATTTTTAGTTGCCATCGGTAATCGTATGCCAAATTGGGTTGTAGAGGCTTATGAAGAATATTCGAAACGTATGCCAAAAGAGTTTAGGTTGGAGTTAATCGAGGTAAACGCAATTCGAAGAACAAAAAATAGTGACGTTAGTAGTGTCATAAAAAAAGAAGGTGAAGCACTATTATCTGCAGTGCCAAAAAACAGTTTAATCGTTTTACTCGATGGTGATGGACAACAGTGGAGCACAGAAGAGTTGGCCAAGAATATGGATAAGTGGGCTAACTGTGGACAGAATGTAGCATTGTTAGTCGGAGGTCCTGATGGCCATGATGATAAATGTAAGCAGATGGCAATGCAGAGTTGGTCTTTATCACGATTAACTTTTCCTCATCCATTTGTAAGGGTGTTAATTGCTGAGCAACTTTATCGAGCTATTTGCATACTTAAAAATCATCCCTATCATAAGTAAGTTAACAGGATGCTTTTGTGTATCAAAACTGGATCCCCGTTTAAATTTAAGAAATTAGTATTTATTATTAGGATTAAATTTTGACTGAACAATATGAGCCCATACAGCTATATCTAGCATCAAAATCTCCACGAAGGAGACAGCTTCTGGATCAGATCGGTGTTCGATTTAAACAACTTAATGTTGATGTATCAGAAGAGCGGTTATTACAAGAGAACCCACAAGATTACGTTAGTCGCATTGCCTTGGAAAAAGCACGCGCAGCCAGCAGAATTATTGATTTGGATCACAGTATCCCTATATTAGGGTCCGATACTATTGTTGTACTTGAAAATACAATTATGGGAAAACCAAAAGATTTTAATGATGCTGTTGATATTCTTACGAGTTTATCCGGTCGTTCGCATAGGGTTCTAACTGCAATTTCTGTTATTCATAATGAAGCGTGGAGCTGCATAAATGAAACAACAGTAACATTTCGTGATTTATCTGATGATGAAATTGAAGCTTATTGCTTTTCTGATGAACCCTGGGACAAAGCAGGGGCTTATGCAATACAGGGTAAAGCGGCAATTTTTATAAAAGAAATAAAAGGCAGTTATTCCGGGGTGATGGGTTTACCTATTTTTGAAACAACTCAATGTTTGCAAAAAGCAGGAATAAAAATTTTAAACAATGATGAAATCGAAACTGGATTTATATGAGTGACGAATTACTAATTAATATTACACCTCAAGAAACACGTGTGGCTTATGTTGAAAATGGTGTGTTGCAAGAAGTTCATATCGAACGAGAGCGGAAAAGAGGGTTAGTTGGTAATATATATACTGGAAAAGTTAACAGAGTGTTACCGGGCATGCAGGCTGCATTTATAGATATTGGATTGAGTCGAACTGCATTTTTACACGCTTCTGATATCGTATCAAAAGTAACTTCTCATGATGATAATAGCGAAACCCAATTAGAAACACCAATATCAGAATTGTTGAATGAAGGTCAGAGTATTAAAGTTCAGGTACTTAAAGATCCAATTGGATCAAAAGGTGCAAGATTAACAACCCAAATATCAATCCCTTCACGTTATCTTGTTTATATGCCAAATAATAATCATATTGGACTTTCACAAAAAATCGAAAATGAAGTAGAGCGAACCCGGTTGAAAGAAATTATTAGTAATCAAACTAATGAAGATCATTCTGGCGGCTATATTGTTCGGACAGTGGCAGAAGGTATTAGTGATGAGTTTATTATCGCTGATATGTTGTTCTTACAAAAGATGTGGAAAGTAGTATTGGATAAGGAGAAACAGTTACAAGAGATAGCATTGATTCATGAAGATTTTCCTCTAGTAATGAGAACGATGCGAGATTTAGTTGGGACTGATTTCGAAAAAGTTAGAATAGATTCAAAAGAGACGCATACAAAAGTGTCGAAATTTGCGAGTAAATTTATTCCGAATCTGGATAAAAAAATTGAATATTATCCTGGTGAGCGCCCCATTTTTGATATTTATGGAATTGAAGATGAAATTCAAAAAGCAATGGAGCCAAAAGTTTTATTAAAATCCGGTGGATATTTAATCATAGATCAAACAGAAGCAATGACTACAGTGGATGTTAATACTGGTGCATTCGTTGGACATCGTAATTTGGAAGAAACAATATTTAAAACTAATTTAGAAGCGACACAAGCAATAGCACGGCAAATAAGATTACGAAATCTTGGTGGGATAATTATTATTGATTTCATCGATATGCTGGATCCAGAACATCGAAAGCAAGTGTTGAGGTTGTTAGAAAAAAATCTTATGCGAGATCATGCAAAAACAAATATTAGTGAAGTGTCCGCATTAGGTCTTGTTCAAATGACACGAAAGAGAACAAGAGAAAGTCTTGAACATATTCTTTGTGAAACATGCCCAATCTGTAATGGGCGGGGTTCCATAAAAACAGCTGAGACAGTTTGTTTTGAATTATTCAGGGAAATATTGCGTGAATCACGACAATTTAATACCAATGATTTACTTATTTTAGCATCTCCAGAAGTTGTTGATGTTCTGTTAGATGAAGAATCGAATAGTGTTGCTGAACTAGAATTGTTTATTGATAAAAATATCCGATTTCAGGTCGAAACTCAATATAGTCAAGAGCAATTTGATGTTGTTCTAATGTAATCAGTTACATTAAAAATTTAATTTTTTCAACATGAAGATAAAACACAAATTAACTTTTTTAGAGCAAAGTCGAAGGTTACTTTGGTATCTCATAGTAACTGTTCTTGTTGTTGTTGCAATTTCAATGACACTTGCTCGTTCGTTAATATCCAATGTTGGAAGCCTGCGCGATAAGCTTGAAGTGATTGCCAGTGATTATCTGGATCAACCATTAAAAATAGAAACATTTGATGCAAAAATTATTGGCGTCACTCCCACTTTCATATTCAAAAATGTTAGCTTACTAGAGCGCTCCTCTAGTAAAGTAATGGTGCGTTTTAAAGAAGCTCGAATTGGTTTGTCAATTTATAATTCTATTAAAAATCTGGAATTATCACCAAAAAGTTTTGTTATTAGTGGCATTAATCTGGTTGTTACTCAAAATAAAAATAATACATATAAAATAAAAGGTATCAATGTTGCGGAATTTGATCCTTCAAAGAATATAGATTCAAGTGATTCCAGTGAATTATCTAACTGGTTGTTCCAGCAAGATAAGCTAAAGTTGGAAAACAGTACGATACACTGGTTTAATGCGAATACTAATAAAGTAATGAAATTTTCTAATATTAATTTATTATTTCATAATAACGATATGCGACATACCTTGTCGGGTGATTGGAAATTACAAAATAAATTGGCAAAAAGATTTAAAATTGAACTAGACATGGTCGGCGATATTTTAAATCCGGCTTCCTGGGAGGGTATAGCATACGTTAAAGGAGAAGAAGTTA
>CAYOHQ010000066.1:0-11679 GCA_964403805.1 uncultured Thioalkalispiraceae bacterium
ATTCAGGTATTTTTAATGAATATACAACAAAAAACAGGGTTAGTATTCTATTGAATTTGTTAGGAAAAGAAACATCGGTATTACTGCCGGGTATTCATGTTCAGTCTAATGATTATTCACTAAGTGTATAATTACATTAAGTTAAATCACAGAAAAATAGCAGGTAAAGTTGTCGATATCAAACTTGCTTGCTATAATCTATAATTTAACAATAATAAAAACAGCGGTTAACATTTAGTATACATGGCTAACCATCTATTAAAGATCGCATTAAAGTAAGGGTAGTTTCATTGCAGGACTTACAGGTTTTTCTTCAGAAATACATAAAGCATCAATGGACCGCAGCGCTACATGATATTTTAGTGATTCCGATAGCGTGGGCATTAGCTTATTGGGTACGTTTTAATTTTGGCCTGTTTCCAGATGGAATGATTAATCAGGCTACACATTCCCTGCTTTATATTTTACCGGCTCAAATAATTTCATATTGGTATTTTGGTTTATACCGCGGTGTCTGGCGTTATGCATCAATGCCTGATTTAATACGTATTCTTAAAGCCGTGAGTGTCGGCGTTAGTTTATCAATTATTTTATTATACGTTGTGTCTAATCTATCAACGATTCCACGAACAATACCCATATTATACGGCATATTTTTAATACTAATGTTAAGTGGTTCTCGTTTTACTTATCGTTGGATAAAAGATCGCGATATTTATCGTAATTCGGGTAAACGCGTTTTGATTATTGGTGCAGGACGGGCTGGTGAAATACTCGCTCGCGAAATTCGACAAGATTCGAATCATATACATTATCCGGTTGCCTTTATTGATGATGATAAAAATAAACGCAACAGAGAAATACACGGTGTTCGTGTTGTGGGTGGCATATCCGATATCATTAGCGTTACTCAAAAGTACGACATACAGGCTATTTTTATCGCATTACCCTCAGCCAATAATAAGCAAATTCAGAATATTTTTGACGTTTGTGAAACCACGCAACTTCCAATTCGAATATTACCTAAATTCGATGATATCACACACGATAAAGTTGGAATTCAGTCACTTCGTGAAGTGTCGATTGATGATTTATTAGGTCGTGATCCGGTATCATTAAATTGGGATTTTATTTCCAACTCATTAAATAATAAAACCATACTTGTTAGCGGTGGTGGTGGTTCAATCGGTTCCGAATTGTGCCGACAATTGTGCCAATTGTCTCCTAAAAAATTAATTATTTTTGAACAATCTGAGTTCAATTTATATGAAATTGAGCGTGAGTTAAAAGGGCATTGTAACGCAGCTAAAATTATTCCTTATTTAGGTGATGTTGCTATTGAAAAATCACTGGATAATTGTTTCTCTTTATATAAACCGGATATCGTATTCCATGCCGCTGCCTATAAACACGTACCCATGCTGCAGGCCAATATTCGAGAAGGCTTTAATAATAATGTTATTGGTTCTAATAATATAATTAAAATGGCAGACAAGCACAATTGTGAAACGTTTGTGTTGGTTTCAACCGATAAAGCCGTTAACCCGACTAATTACATGGGGGTTACAAAACGAATATCAGAACAATGTTGTCAATTGATGAGTCAGTCATCAAAAACTAAATTCGTTACCATTCGGTTCGGTAATGTTTTAGGTTCAGCCGGTAGTGTTATCCCACTTTTTAAAGAACAAATCAAAATGGGCGGGCCAATCACGGTAACCCATAAAGACATTATTCGCTATTTCATGACAATCAAAGAAGCCTGTCAGCTTATTATGCAATCAGCAGTGATAGGGAAGGGTGGTGAGATATTTGTATTGGATATGGGTAAGCCGGTCTTAATTCAAAGTTTGGCTGAAAAAATGATTCGCTTGTCAGGAAAAGTACCATTTCAGGATATTGATATAGAATATACAGGTTTGCGTCCTGGTGAAAAATTATATGAAGAACTTTTTTATGATGAAGAAAAACTAAAAGATACCGGCTTTGATAAAATTCAACTAGCGAATAACTCGTTACTGGATTACGAGCATTTCGAAACTTTATTATGCAATATCATTAAGGCCTGTGATCAATATAACGAACCAGAATTAGTGAATTTAGTAAAACCAATTTATCTATCTGAAAATAATGGGAAAGGTGGTGCAGAAAAGAGCAATATTATACCGTTAAAACAAAATTATTAATTCCCTTACCTATATTTATCGAATAAAATAGAATTTTTTTCTATTTCTATAGAATAGGCTTAACTCTATTTTGAACATTGACATATTAAAACAATTATTATTGTCTTGCAGACCAAAACAATGGGTTAAAAACCTATTATTATTTATACCCCTGGTTTTAGCACATAAAATTCAAGATATTAAACTTGTAATCGATGCATTATTTGCATTTATTACCTTCACCTTTGTTGCTTCTTCAATTTATATTGTTAATGATTTGTCGGATATTGATGTTGACAGATTACATCCAACTAAAAAAAATAGGCCAATAGCATCGGGGAAGGTATCATCACTTCAAGCTAAAATACTGGTTATAATGTTATTGATTTTAGCTGTAGTACTTGTTCTTCAGTTACCTGTTAACTTTCAGATTGCAGTATTAGTGTATCTGGTGGTAACCAATTTTTATACGTTTAAATTAAAATCTATTGCATTACTAGATGTTATAACATTGGCTTGTTTATATACGCTCAGAATAATTTCAGGGACCTTCGCTATTGAGGTCGAATTATCTTACTGGCTTATGTCATTTTCACTTTTTTTCTTTTTAAGCCTGGCATTTGTTAAACGGCATATTGAATTAAAAAATTTACTCGATGCGGGTGGTGATAAAATTCCTGGCAGAGATTATTGTATTATCGATATCGATAATATACGGACATTTGGTATAACTAGTGGTTATTTGTCTATTCTGGTTTTTGCATTATATATTAACGATGAAGCATTAATAAAATTATACAATGCTCCTTATTGGTTATGGGGTATCAGTTTATTATTATTATACTGGATTACACGTATATGGTTTATCGCAAATAAAGAATTAAAATTTGATGATCCGGTTTTATTTGCTGTTCAAGATAAAACCAGTTATGTGGTATTAACACTTTGCCTTATTTGTTTTGCATTAGCTATTTGATATATGTATTGTTCCTGGGGGTATCCAAACGAAACGCATAAAAACATATTACGCTGTAATTGGCGTAATGAACCTTTAGAGTTCTCTAATAGTTCTAAAGCGCCAGAATTATATTTACCATTCGGTTGTGGTCGTAGTTACGGTGATGTCTGTTTAAATGAATCACAAACCCTGATAGATACCCAATACTTAAATCATTTTATTGAGTTTGACAGCGAAAAAGGGATTGTCCGTGTTGAATCAGGTGTTACTCTGGATTATTTATTGAAAATAATTGTACCCAAAGGTTGGTTTGTGCCAGTAACACCTGGAACTCGATTTGTAACTATCGGTGGCATGATAGCAAATGACGTGCATGGAAAAAATCACCATAATGCAGGTACATTCGGATGCCATATAACACAATTTGAATTGTTACGTTCTGATGGGGAACGATTATTATGCTCTGCAACATCAAATGAATCTTTATTTAGTGCAACTATAGCAGGGCTTGGCTTAACAGGCTTGATAACATGGGTTGAAATAAAGTTAAAAAAAATATCAAATAAATTTATAATAATGAATGCAGTGAAAATTGAAAACTTACAGCACTATTTGGAGTTAGAAAAAAATCAAAATTCTGAATATAGTGTTGCCTGGATTGATACCCTGGCAAAAGGTAAACAGTTGGGCAGGGGGATTTATTTTTCAGGTGAGCATGCTTCAGAGTCAGACAATGTTGCTGAAATTGATACAGCTCATTTTAATCATTTAAAAAAGAAATTATCGGTACCTTTTAATTTACCAACAAAAACATTAAATAAATATACCGTTCAATTGTTTAATGCGTTTTACATTCGAAATGCGGTTTCAGTTGACAAATTTAAAAAAGATTTAAATCATTATGAAGAATATTTTTATCCCCTGGATAATATACTACATTGGAATCGAATTTATGGGAAATCCGGCTTGTATCAGCACCAGTGCGTGGTACCCGAACAGGATGCAGAGGCAATTTTAACGGAATTACTTAAGATCGTATCAAAAGAAGACAATTCTTCTTTTTTATCGGTGTTGAAAAAATTTGGTAATATTCAGTCTCCGGGGCTAATGTCATTTCCACGGCCTGGCTTTACTTTAGCGATGGATTTTTCCCGCCGTGGATCACAAACGGTTAAATTACTGGAAAGTATGAATGAAATTGTTAGTGCGGCTGGTGGGGCAATTTATCCGGCAAAAGATGCTATTATGTCAAAAAAAATGTTCGAGCAATCGTATTCTAAATTAAACCAATTTGTGGAATTTATTGATCCAAAATTTTCATCCAGTTTTTGGCGAAGGGTATACCAGTAAATGAATATTGTAATTTTAGGCGCAACGTCGGCTATTGCTCAAAGCGTGGCTCGACGGTATGCGATGCAACAAGCCAACTTTATTCTGGTTGCCAGAAATAACGAAAAACTGGATATAGTAGAACAGGATTTGTCCGCAATTGGTGCAAGCTCAGTCGATAAATACAGTCTTGATTTTAATGAAATAGACAAGCAAAAAGAATTTATTGATTACATTGAATCGAAAAATATTGAAATTGATTTGTTATTTTTAGCTTACGGTGTGACACATGAACAAAATGATTGTGAGCAAGACATCGATAAAACAATTGAGCAAATAAATTCAAACTACAATAGTGTGGTTGTTTTATTAACAAGATTATATGGCTTGTTAGTTAAAAATAAAAAAGGCTGTATCGCTGTCATTACTTCTGTTGCCGGTGATCGCGGCAGAAAAAGCAATTTCATTTATGGTTCAGCAAAAGCTGGGGTTACAACCTATCTGGAGGGCTTGCGCTATAAATTATACGAATCGGGAGTTGCTGTTGTCACATTGAAACCCGGTTTTGTCGATACTCCTATGACCACAAAATACAAAAAAGGTTTACTCTGGGTATCACCGGATGTAGCCGCAAAATTTATTGTTAAAGCAATTAAACGCAAGAAAGCTGTGGCCTATATTCCACCATTTTGGTTCTGGATAATGCTGGTTATTCGAATGATTCCCGCTTTTATATTCAGAAAATTAAATTTTTAAATTATATAATGATAAAAAATGACATTAAAATTCTATTACCAGGTGGTGCTGGTCTGGTAGGGCAAAATTTGGTTGTACAATTAAAAAAACAGGGTTATTCCAATTTTGTGGTAATAGATAAACACACTCATAATTTAAATTTACTAAAACAATACCATCCTGATATTGAATGCATTGATGCCGATTTAGCCGTTACCGGTAGTTGGAAAAATTATTGCAACGATATTGACGTTATCGTTATGTTACAAGCGCAAATTGGTGCAAAAACATCGGCACCCTTTATTGCTAATAATATTAATTCTACCCGACTTGTTCTAGAAACTGCGAAAGAAAAGAATATTCCCTATGTCGTTCATATTAGTTCATCAGTAGTCGAGTCCGTTGCGGATGATGATTATACCAAAACAAAAAAAGAACAGGAGGATATGGTCGCTGCATCCGGAATTAATCATTGTGTACTACGACCAACATTGATGTTTGGCTGGTTCGATCGTAAACATTTTGGCTGGTTGTCCCGTTTCATGAAACGAATTCCAATTTTCCCAATTCCGGGTAATGGTCAATACATGCGTCAGCCACTATACGTAAAAGATTTTTGTAGTATTATTGTTAGTTGCATTGAAATGCAGCCAGATAACAAAGTTTATAACATAAGTGGTAATGAGTACGTCGATTATATTGATATTATTCGTACTATAAAAAAAGTTCAGGGCTTAAAAACAGTCATTATAAAAATCCCGTATTCCTTATTTTGGGTGCTGTTAAAAATTTATGCTGTGTTCTCAAAAGATCCACCCTTTACCACAGACCAGTTAGAAGCTCTAATGGCAAAAGACGAATTTGAGGTTATTCCTTGGTGGGAGATTTTTAAAACTCGATCAACTCCTTTTGAAGAAGCGATACGAGAAACATTTTGTGATGAACAATATTCTAAAATAGTTCTGGAATTTTAATGTATGAGTAAAGTAGCCGTAATCGGAGCTGGCCCAATGGGGCTTGCCTGTGCCTATCAATTATTAAAGAATGGACATGAAGTTGATGTTTATGAGGCCGATGATCGTGTTGGTGGCATGTCAGCGCACTTTGATTTTAACGGGCTCAGTATTGAACGTTTTTATCATTTTGTCTGTAAAGAAGATTTTGCTTTATTTGAATTACTAAAAGAACTCGAGCTGGAAGATCAACTCAACTGGACTTCGACTTTAATGGGTTATTTTTTTCAGGGTAAATTATATAAATGGGGTAACCCTGTTGCGTTACTGTCATTTCCGAAGTTGAGTATTATTAACCGTTTTCGATACGGATTGCATATGTTTATCTCAAGTAAAATGAAGCACGGTAATAATATTGATAATGATGATGCGGTTAGCTGGATAAAACGCTGGCAAGGTGAAGCAACCTACAACACCATGTGGTCTAAATTATTTGAATTAAAATTTTATCACTATACTCCTAATTTATCTGCATCCTGGATATGGGCTAGAATCCGTCGTGTAGGGCGCTCTCGCAGTAGTTTAATGCAGGAACAAATGGGTTATCTAGAAGGTGGATCTAATACTTTGTTAGTCGCAATGCAAAATGCCATTGAATCGATGGGGGGTAAAATCCACTTAAATGCAAAAGTGGATAAAATCGAATATCAAAACAATACAGTATCCGGTTTAATTGTGAATGGTAAGCAGAATAAGTTTAATAAAATTTACTCTACTATTCCTTTGCCATTTATTCCTAAGTTACTACCGGATTTATCTCAATCAACTTTAAAACAATATTCCAGGCTCAATAATATTGGCGTGGTGTGTGTGATTTTTAAATTAAAACAAAAGGTAAGCAATAATTTTTGGTTAAATGTTAATTCTGACGGCTTTGAAATTCCGGGTATCATTGAATATACCAATTTATATCCCAATCCAGCTAAAGTTGAACAACCGGAGCACATTGTTTATGTTCCTTTTTATATGCCACAAGATCATTATAAATATAAAAATACCGATGAAGATTTTGTTAAAGAATCAAAACAATATTTGTTTTCTATCAATTCAGAATTAACGGATAACGACGTTATCGATGTTACTGTATCTCGATATGGTTTCGCACAACCCATTTGTGCCCCTGGTTTTTTAAAAACACTACCACCTATAATTTCAGAAATAACTGGATTATATATCGCAGATACATCCCATTATTATCCTGAAGACCGCTCAATTACTGAAAGTGTGGCTTTAGGTCGTAAAATAGCAATGTTATAAACTTAACTCCATGTTAAAACCAATAGTTAAATCATTTCTAACAAATCCGGAATTTTTTCGGTTTCTCCTCGTAGGTGGATTTGCTGCAATTATTAATTTTAGTAGTCGAATTCTGATCAATACGGTTTATTCTTTCAGAGTGTCTGTCATTATTGCCTATATTATCGGTATGATCACTGCATATGTTTTATCAAAATTTCTGGTTTTTTCACCCAGTGGCAAGCATCCACTCAAAGAATTCAGTTATTTTGCAATTGTAAACGGGGTTGCTATTATACAAGTATGGGTCATTAGTGTGGTATTAGCTGAATATTTATTTCCGAGTTGGAAGCTGATATTTTATCCTAAGGAAATTGCTCATTTTATTGGAATTAGTATTCCGGTAATAACAAGTTATTATGGCCATAAATATTATTCATTTAAAAACAATAAAATAATACAACCATGACAAAAATTAAAACTGCTGTTTTTCCCGTTGCCGGCATGGGAACACGTTTCTTGCCTGCAACCAAAGCCAACCCAAAAGAAATGTTACCTATTGTAGATAAACCACTAATTCAATATGCTGTTGAAGAAGCTGTTTCAGCCGGCATGACTCAAATGGTATTTATCACAGGCCGAACTAAAAATGCCATTTCAGATCATTTTGATAAAACTTACGAACTAGAATCGGAGCTCGAAAAAAAAGGCAAAACCGAATTACTTAAGCTAGTGCAAGGTATTGTTCCAAAAGAAGTAACTTGTATTTACATCCGACAAGCAGAACCCCTGGGTCTGGGTCATGCAGTATTGTGTGCTGCATCGGTTGTTGGCGATAATGCCTTTGCCGTAATTTTGGCCGATGATCTTATTAATAATCGAAATAACACCTGTATGCAACAACTAGTAAATATATATGAGCAGTATGAACATAGCGTACTTGCAGTTGATGAAGTCCCAAAACAAGATACTCAAAACTATGGTGTAATAAAGCCTCATTCAGACATGGATTTACCAAAAAATCTTTATCAATTAGATGGAATTGTAGAAAAACCAAAATCTGAAGATGCACCATCAAATCTGAGTGTTGTTGGTCGTTATATTCTAACGCCAAAAATCTTTGAATTACTAAATAATACCCAAGAGGGAGCAGGTGGTGAAATACAATTAACCGATGCTATCGAGCAATTACTGCAACATGAAATCGTAAATGCCTGTCAATTTGAAGGTCGTCGTTTTGATTGTGGTAGCAAGCTCGGCTATTTAGAAGCAACAGTAGAATATGCTTTGCAGCATCCTGAATTGGCAGAGAGTTTCCACTCCTATCTTCAAACTAAGTTTGGTAAAACTTAAAATTTATTTTGTGATTGGAAAATTTATGCTACAAGACTAACATGGGTATCAATAACGTCCCATGGCGCTATTAATAAATTATTTTCATCTCGTTGAATAATGTCAACATTCTCTAAAGCGCTAACATCAACATGAATGTTTTTATAATCACGTTCCAATAGTTTAGCTAAAGCTCGAATACTTAAAGGACCATGTTGGCGTAATACCTTCATTAGCTCAAGACGTTTGGGTGTTAATACAGAAGCAAACATGGCAAAATCTTCGAAATTTAGATGAATTTCTGCTTGATCTATTTTAGTAGTTTCAGCCTTTTTCCAAGCATTAATAAATCGTTGAAAGCCACGGTTAGCATCTTCTACACCTATATGTATGTGTTGTTTACTCATGATCTTCACCTCGAATTAAGTTAATATCAGTCTTAAAATCCTGGATTAATTGTTCAGGAGTGGTAAATGTATATACCATCTCACGATTTTCATAATGTCGATGATCACCTTTACCACGCTCATTGTCATACCTCACCAGGCATTTACCGGGAAAGCCATAATAAAGTCTGTATTTTAGTCCGTGAGGCCTTTCTTTATCAGCAGAGGAAAGGCGCCAGATAACTATTTCTCGAATTGCACTATCAGCGTATATATATTTATCCTTAAATATCAGAGTCGCCTTCATATGGTTCATTATACCATATGGTAATCGATTGCGATATATCGTAGAGAATATAGTCCTTTAAAATTAATTCAATACAGATATTCTGGGTTAGTAAGTAAATAAAAAGGATTGGTAGAATTAGAATAGAAAATACAGGAAATAAATTTGGCTCCCCAGCCCGGGCTCGAACCAGGGACCCAATGATTAACAGTCATTTGCTCTACCAACTGAGCTACTGGGGAATAGGCCGCACATAATACTGATGTGGGCTGTTATGGTCAACAATAATTACTTATTATTTCACCGACTTATTGCGATTAACAGGATTTATTCGAGTCGAATATCGGCCCCGCATTAACTCTTAAATAGGTTCGACCTGTTCGAGACAGTATCAAATCCTTGTGATATCGCTCATTGTTAGTGCAAAATCGAAATGTACCGTTACTGTAGTCAGCAGCCCCAGAAGGCTCGTAAACGACCCTATTTTTACTGTTGAATGATTTAAACGTAATATTTAAATGGTTTCCAAGAGGCTGTTGCACCTTTAAAAGAGGTTCATCAGAACTACGTTGCTTGTTACGGTTAACTTGATCAACAAAGATTATCCAGCCACCTTGCCAACCCGCATTATTGTTACAAGTTTGGCCATCCGAGCTTTTACAAACGACTACATCTCTCATGCGTTTGATTGACTCGGTACGAGAATAGGCAAAATCAGAGACTAGTTTGTTTATCGTAACCGCACTTTCATTTAGTTTAACAAGTGAACGAGCTTCCGGAACACCATAACTTAGCAAAACTGAGATCACAGCTAAAGCGACTAACAATTCGATTAACGTTAGACCAGTTATTGTTTTTAAAGAAAATTTTAGTGAATTTTTAAATGAGACGTCCATGTCACCCCCCCACATCCGTGTATTAACACTTTAAACAATATGGTCTTAAGAAGATAGTTATATTATGTAGGTCATTTCGGTTTGATTTTGTAAGAAAATGCTTACATTTTATAAGCTTGCGATTCTACCGATTGCATCTTTCAGATTTTCCATACTGGTGGCATACGACAAACGAAGATAGCCCGGTAAACCAAAAGCAGTCCCGGGTACGGTAGCAACACCCACTTCATTTAGAATAAATTCAGCTAATTCAATATCATCATTCACATTGTTAATGCGATTTATTAATCCCGAAACTGAAGGAAATGCGTAGAAAGTACCTGAAGAAGGCAAGCAGGTGATTCCTTTAATTTCGTTTAATAACGGGATCACCACATCATGACGTTCTTTAAATGCCGTGAGCATTTCAGAGATACAGGATTGATCGCCACTTAAAGCCATTTGAGCAGCAACCTGGGATATCGAGCTGGGGTTTGAAGTGCTTTGCGATTGAATTTTTTTCATTGCCTTGATGATTTTAACTGGCCCAGCAGCATAACCAATACGCCAACCCGTCATAGAATAGGCTTTAGAAACACCATTTAACACTATGATTCTATTGATTAATTTCGGTTCAATGGTAGCAATATTTTTAAACGGTTCATCCTGCCACAAAATGTGTTCATACATATCATCTGTCGCAATAATGATATTGGGGTGTTTCACTAAAACCGCCGCCAGTTCAGCAAGTTCTTTGCTGGAATAACACATACCAGTTGGATTTGATGGGCTATTTATCACGAATAATCGTGTTTTTGGTGTTATCGCGGCTTCGAGTTGATCTGCGGTAATTCGAAAATTCTGTGAAATATCAGCATCAATAAATTTAGGTGTACCATCAGCAAGTAACACCATATCCGGATAAGAAACCCAATAAGGCGATGGAATAATAACCTCATCACCTTCATTCAGTAATGCTTGGCACAAATTAAAAAAACTTTGTTTACCACCACAAGAAACTAAAATCTGATCCGGATTGTATTGTAATTCGTTATCTCGTTGAAATTTATCAATAATGGCCTGTTTTAATTCAGGGGTTCCATCCACAGCAGTATATTTTGTGAAGCCATTATTTATGGCTTCAATGGCTGCCTGTTTTATGTGCTTGGGAGTATCAAAATCAGGCTCTCCGGCACCGAGCCCGATAACATCCTTGCCAGCAGCTCTGAGTTCATTTGCTCGAGTTGTAATTGCCAGTGTAGCTGATGTTTTAATTCGTTGAACACGCTGTGAAAGTTCAAAATCCAATGAAATGGCTCCCTGTTTCTTAATATTGTTATTCTATTATATAATGATACTTCAAT
>CAYOHQ010000067.1:0-11614 GCA_964403805.1 uncultured Thioalkalispiraceae bacterium
CTTTTAAACACAGGGAAACTAGTTTCGTAAAATGTACTTAACAATACGATAGTTATCAAACACTACCATTAAGAATTATTGAGGAATACCCATTAAAATTAATTAAAGACCATATAATAATTCAAACAAAATAATATCTGTACTTAACTTTTAAATTTCTTTAAAATCAAGCAGAAATAATTTGTTAATGAGGAATTTACAATTAATACAGTAAAAATATTATTTATAAAAATTATTAGATTAAAAAATTTAAAAACAAAATCACTCAAACAAAGAATGTGGTTTGCGTGCAGATTTTGAATGGAAGTATTTATAACGAAATAATGCATCTAAACCATGACAATCCGAACAGACATTATTAGCGCTTGACTTGAGTGTTAAGAAACTTGATGCTGAATCACCTTCAACATTACGACCCGGCCCCTTTGCTCGCTTCTTGGCCGACCAGATATGCGGGTTATGACAACTTGGACAAGTAATGCTACCAACATTGCTCCGTTTACCAAGCTCATTAAATACTGGCATTCCTACTTCATTAGAAAGCCCGGCTGCTTTTCGTATCACACCAGACCATACTTTGATATCTTTGGGATGGGTTGTTAAGTCATTTGGAATAACTTTTTTTCCTGCTATACCATCTCGAGCATGGCAACTAAAACACACTTGTGCAGCAGGGTCATCACCGGGACCTATATCTCGTCCCCACAAACCTGCCGAAGAGCGTGAGTTATGTACTGCATGACAGGTACCACAAATACCAGATTCAGCGACAGTTTGGCCTAAACTGTTTTGTGCATCAGGTGCCGTTATCGATAAATCATGATCGGTGCCAGCTACCTGGGATTGTGTTTTATGACATTTCAAACATAAGCCCGCTTTAGCATTTAAACGAAAACGTAAGAAACTATTATTGACAGTTCCTTCAACTTTTAAGTTTGCACCTTCTTTACTATTAATATTTGTTGGATCCCATTGGTGTGGATCGTGGCATGTTGAGCAATCAATATTTCCGCCAGTTTTGACACGATTTCCTTGATCATCGAAACGCGGCATTTTACCCATTGTCACATTTGCATCCAGTTTTTTGCCGACAGGGTGACTATACTCACCCGTTAATTTTTCTTCTGCCGCGCCCGGACTTTTATGACAGTCATTACACATTTTTTCTATTGCAGACTTGCCTTTACCAAATTGACGACCCCACATCCCTGCACCATATGCATTATGTGCTTTATGGCATGTTCCACATAAACCAGTTTCTAAAACCCGCTTACCTGATTTTTTCATTAACTTAGCTTGTTTTTCTTTAAATAGTCGTGGGTTATGTCGAGAAGCGATTGTCGAAGCCTTATCAACATGACAATTAATACACAGATAACTATTAACACCTTGTTGAATTCGTAAAAAACTGGTATTACCGGAGCCAGTATACGTTCTTGGGTCTTTCTTATATACACCCGTTCCCTTAGCAGACCAGTTGTGAGGATCATGACAGGTACCACAAGCAATCAATTCTGCATTTGGTGCACGATTGCCTTGTTCATCAAATAATGGCAAGGCTTTTAATCGGCGCTTGGCATTACGGTTTTGTTTAGAACTACTCCATCGGTTCTTATTGACTTTTATTCCTACTTTTTTAACTGAAACTTTTAATGGGTGACTATGCTTATCTAAAATAGCTTTTTTCTTGGCAATACCATCAGGATTATGACAAGCACGGCATGTTCCCAATACTTGATCATATTGTTCAGGTACAGTTCTAGATGCTAGTGCAGGTCCTTTCGCACCATGAGGTATATGACAGGCACTACACAAACCAGATTCTCGTACAGTTTGACCTTTTTCGTTTTTTGAATTTGGTTTCATGACGCTCAAGTCATGCTTGGTGTTAACCATTGAACGTTTTGTTCGGTGACACGTTCGGCATAAGCGTGATGAGCCACGATTATCCAGTACCAGCAATTTCTTGCCTGGTGCACCATGTTGGCGATGGCATGATTCACACACCATTTTGTTATTTGGTCCTATTTTAGCACCCGCTTTCACTAAAACTTGAGGAAAGTTTTTCACTCGATCCAAAATGGGATGATTACCTTCTTGAGTTCCGGTTGCATGATCAGCATGACAAGCCCGGCACATATTGGAACTTGAGTTAATTGCACGCATAAAAATAGCTGAGGTATTTTGTGTCCAATCGATACCATGAGCGGTATGGCAGGTACCACAATAAATACGTTTATCCAGATTTAACGGAAATGTTTCCTTACCATCAATATTTGGGATATGAATTTTATCCGGTACTTTTCCGCCCACAGGGTGGTTATTCATATTGAGTCGCCAGCGAAATCGAGATTCCAATATATAGCCATCATGACATGTGAAGCACATTCTTTCATTACTCGCGACATCGGCTTCACGACCACTTTTCTCTAATGGAGTTCCTCTAAATGGGATTAATGTTGCTACTTCCGGATTTTGGAAATCAGACAACCACATAACGTGACAGGTGGCACATTCTTTATTATCGTCAGTATCCTGTTCTAAAGCGAAAACATAGTTACTGGATACAAATAAAATTATTGCACAAATAAATTTTGATTTAATTTGTAAATTTTTTAGCATTATATAAATGAATATAAATTATAATTAGTGTTTAATAACGTTAAAATTTTAATATCTTAAATACTGACACTTTGTTAACAAAACTTTCAGCTACAAATAATTTATCTTTATTAATTGAAATCCCCGCTGCTGAAGTAAAACGGTAAGGCTTACCATTAGAACCTAAAACATATAAAAATTTACCTGATGAAGTAAAAACCTGTATGACATCCATGTAACTATCTGAAATATAAATTTTTTCATCCTTCCCTAAAGCAATACCTTTCGGGCGAACCAGATGTCCGGGGATTACTCCGAAGCTGGAAACATCAAAGGAAAACCGGCCTTTATTTCGAAATACCTGAACCCGAGTATTTAAAATATCTACAATAGCAACGCGCTCATCACTCATACTAACTATCGAGCCAGGATAGCGAAACATGCCATCTTGTTTGCCATTTCCACCCCATTCACGAACTTTTTTCCCGGCCTGATTATAGACCACAACTACATGGTGTTTTGTTGTTACGTATATTTCTTTAGTTTTTTCATTAACCGATATATCGACCGGTCGTACTTTTTTAATTTTTTTCTTCCCGCTAATACTGTTAATAGTTTTTATATGTTTACCACTTGCAGTGAATTTTTGGATACGGTAATTTTTTGTATCCGCAACGTATATCTCGCCATTGTTTGCAACAAAAATTCCAACGGGATAAAAAAACTGACCTTTTTTATTACCCTTACTTCCAAAGGCGAATAGTAGTTTACCCTTTTCATTCAAAACAAGAATGCGATGATTATCACCATCAACAATGTAGATTTTATTACCCAGAGTGGCAACATCGGAGGGTAACGATAAATGTTTTCCATCTATTTTGGTAATATCGAATAAATGTTTTACAGCCTTGGTTTTAATTTTGGGTTTAGCAAAAGCATTAATGCTGACTAAAATCAGCATTACGAGCAAAAACCATTTTATAAAATTTTTATTTTCGTCGACCACTGCCACCATCCATAAATTCCGGAAAATAGAATTTTTTATATTTACCAATCATTCCGACGATAGCACTATCATTCAATTTTTTTACTCTTCGAGGAGGATAACCCAATTTTGCATAATCCATGTATTTTTGGTCACGACCATGGCAGTGATCACACTCGAATGGTTCCTTTAACACTTTATCGTGCATGCGAGTTTTTTTATCTTTTCGTTCCTGGTTGGAATACGATTTGTATTTTTTCATGTAATATTTTGCGACACTTAAATCATCATCGTTACTGAAAAATTCATCCTCTTCTTTATTATAAAGTGATATTTTTGCGCCATACAACTTCGAAGTATCTTTTATTTTCTTATAACCTTGTAGTGACCAGGTGCCAACTTCTTCGACATTTAGCATACTATTATTAGATACTTGATCTCCATTTTTCACATCATACCAATTTAAAGTCCAGTTTCGTTGTCGATTAACATGACATACTTCACAGGAAACTAAAAATGAATGCATATTTAAAAAGGATCGAATTTCTTTATCCTTGTCATGTGGAACTTCACCATGGCAATAGACACACGCATTCACTTTATCGTGCTCAAATTTTGCGCCGACATGATGGAAATGTTCTTTAAAATAATCCTGATCAATTAAGGTATAACCTAAATCCGTTTTTTTATTTTTTTGTGTCACTCGACGGTTATAACCCACTTTTATCATTTTCTCTTCGGGGGTTTCACGACCAGTAAGCTTGTAAATTGAACGTTGAGCGCCTTCCTTACCTTCGAAGCCAAAAATAAGTGGGTAAAATAAAAATGCAGCCCAAATCATAACGCCCATTAATAATATCACATAGGATTTATAGATAATTGCTTTAAAAAAATTTGCTAAGAGTTTAATGATCATGATGAGATACTATTTCGTTTTCTAATCCGGCCTCATTCATGTATTTGATATAGAGTTGATTATGTTCATGTATCATTTGAGGTTCGGAGATATAACCTGAAAAAAATCCAGAAGGAATTGGAAATTTTTCAGGGCAGTAAAATTCATTATACCAGGTAATAAAAAATAAAAATAATAACGCTAATAAAGCTTCATATGAATGAGCAAGATAAGCTACATTTAACACTATACCCGGTAATACTTGGCTAACTTCATCACGCCACCACAGCATGACACCAGCAACACTGATTAATGTAATGCCATAGTATTGCGCATAATATTGGACTTTTTCTTTCCAGACAAAACGACCATGTTGAGCTGGTTTATTCGTAATAAATAATATGTATTTAAAATGGTCTATTATATCTCTCAAATCTTTTTTATTCATCATCATTGACTGGGATAAAAATGATTTTATAATATTATTAGGTGTTAATTTTTTCTCTTTGCGAAGTTGGGACAAATTATTCTTGAAGAATAAGCGAATCCAATAAGCTGTGTGCCAGATAAACACCATTATTAACAAAACGCCAGCTGCTCGATGTAAATTTGGTACAACATTTGGCCCACCCAAAAAAGAATAAATTACTGGTGCCCAGCTTTCATCTGAATAACGAAGAGGCAAACCCGTAATGGCTAAAATTAATACGCTAAACAATTCCGTTGCAATCATAAATCGCTGTTTCGAAGTATGCTTCTGAAAGTAACGAGAACCATCGATTTCAATAATATTGGGTCGTCTATCCATAATATCCTCGGCTACTCATCTTGCTTAGGCCTTGTTGTTTTGCTTGTTCTTGTTTTCTTTCGACTATTGTGTCTCGAAGAACTCTGTTTTATTTTGAACAAAGCAATATTCGGAGCCAGTCGCCTAACTAACTCAAGAAATACAATTGCTAAAAAGCTATACAATACCACCGCCAAAAATATCCGGAAGAACATTAGCAAATAAAATTCCAACGGATACTTTTCATAATCGTAAGTAACGTGCGTTTGAAATCCAGCGAGTCGTGCATCTGCTTTAGGATGACAGCCAGCGGATCGACACGTTTGCCCTTTATTATCATCATGTGTTGCTGAGCTTTGAGATTTTTGTGACTCAATTAAATGCACACTCTCACCACGAACGACATGGCAATCCAGACAATCTGGAGCATCCTCGCTACCTAGACTAATTAATTTATAATGAAAAGTTTCTTTATAGGAACTGATAACATCATCTAGTTCGTGACGTTTTTGGATACCTCGATCAGCATGGCATTTTGCACACATTGCAATGACATCTTTGGGGTTACGTTGTTTCTGTATACGTGTGCTAACGTGTAAGAAATTCTTTTCAGAAAAATTACCTGTGGTATGACAACTTTTACAGCGCGAAATACTCTTCTGTGAAATTAAGTCCTGCATTCCTTCATTTACTGCAAAAGGACGAATGAGTGGTTGCTCATGACACTCTTTACAACCCGGATAGTCCTCCGAATATTTTTTTAAAGTACCGTCTTTTTTATATTTACTGTGCACACTTTCATCCAATATTTCCTGGACTTCTTTATGTGAATATTTCGAATCACTTGACGGTTCAAAAATATGACACTTAGTTGTACAATCTACCTGTTTTACGTTTTTATGTGGGACTTCTTTTACTGTTGTATGACAATCGGCACAAGTATTTTTGCTGTGAGGACTGTTATTGTATAAATGTTCATTTACGTAATATAATTTGAATTCACCATTTTCATCAATTCGGCTCAACCCTTTATATTTGTGACACAATAAACAGTTCAGTTCATCTGCATAAACAGTTGTAAATGCTAAACTAAAGATCAGTAATAATAAAACATTTCTAATTAATTGATAAAACATCGTACTTTATAATAGTTGTTATTTTCAGTTAAAATTGATGACATATTCCACACATTTTTTCTTTACGTAATTTCTTGGGGCTATCAGCTCCAATAGCTTTTATTTTATCCTGAATTACGCCTTTCTGATGAACATTATGACAGGTAGCACAATGTACTTTTCCTGTTTTCGGTTCAAGCGGAACATACAGTTTCTCTTTGGGCAATGACGCTTTCATTTGCAACAAAACCAGATCAGATGCTTTTACCAAATGATTTGGTTTTTTCCTCTTAAACCCAAATGCCAACTCTCCTCCAGGATGTGGTTTCCAAACGTGACATCCGGTACACATTTTTGAGTAATCAGAAACATTAAACTTTAAATCTTTAGCTGATTTGAGTTGTGACAATTTATTAACTTCTTTGTGACAAACATAACATGTGCTTTTTTTAATACTACCATTTTTAGCTATCTGTTTATGAGGATTAAAACGTTTAAAGTTCTTTTTATTATGACACTTAAAACACATTTCAGTTCGACTTCGGAACGGACCTAACCTGAAAAATTCTCGATTTCTACCTCGGTTAAAAAATTTGCTCGGTGTACATTGCATCACAACATCGTGGCATGTTAAGCAACTCATTGTTCCTTTTTTAGCTAATTTGGACTTTAATGTTTTTTTATATTCTTTTGGCATTCTTTTAATCATGCCACTACTGGGTTTAAGATTGACCGGGTGGTTAAGTAAATTAACGGGTATAAACTGATGGCAGGATTCGCATAACTTGTTGACATCGCGAATGTGCAATTTAAGACTGGATTTACTAGGAACACCGTTATGACAGGTACCACATTGCTTTTGATCCCAATGTGGATCTACTATCGCGTACTTATTAAGCTCATCATTATGAATCTGGCGCGGAATAGTTAGCACCGTTTGTATACGAGCACGGTATCTGGCGGCACCTGCAGTTACTGCTTTACTGTTTGTATCTGTCGTTTTTGACTCAGCAGCAATACTTTGCCCAACAATACAATATGCAATGAAGAATAGGATAATGCCAATCGAACATCTATATAGGTGTTCTGTAAATAGTCTGTAATTCTTCATTGCTTACTGCTAATTCAAATTCTAATCTTACTAAACTTTTAATAAGTTTCAGGATTATGTGACTCTCCATGACATGATAAAGTACAAGAGCCGGTATTATTGCCTGTCCCAGTCCAGGCAAGAACTCCACCAACTGCTGTTACTGGTTGACTTCCACTTGTACGGAAATTAATCAATCGAAGATTGTTGGTGGTCGTAGCTCCTGCTGCTAAGCTGGCACCGTGCGCCGCATGGCATGTGGTGCATGCTGCTAATTCATCAACAATATGCCTGCTATGTTCTCTAAATGTAGAGTTATTTAAAATAATATTTCGATCATGACAGCTATAACAAAGCTCATAGGTTGTAGGACTTTCAGGTGTGCCGTCTGTAATGACCATATTCAATCTAAGTAATGCTGCTGACGTAGTGCCATGTGGCTTATCCAGGTGACATTCGAAACAAGAATTTGTGAAAGTATTCACACCCGGTCCAGGAGTTACCCCAGCTACTAATGGTGCTGCTATCCATGGTAATTTTAAACTTTGACTACCAATTTTAGCTAAACCTCGAATTGGATGATAACTTGGGTTAATGGTATCAAATTCTAAACGTACATCATTTTCCTGTTGATTTCGTGCTAGTAAAGGAGTTGGACGAATGGTGTGGCATTTAAAGCATAATTCGTCTTTTACTGTTATCGGGCTCACTTCGATTCCTGCCCAACTTAAACCAGTGAGACCGACAACGCCGATGGGATCCTTACTGGCTGCATGGCCATTGTGGCAATCGACACATTCAACATGACGTAAATTTGCAGGCACAGGTGATGTCTCAACGGGGTATGGTTGATGATTTCCATCTGCTCCAGTTCGTCCAGGTGTTCCATTATTAGGCCCCATAGGATGTGCAGATGCTAATAGGAAATCTGCTGTTACATCTGACGTCACATTACCATTATGGCATACAAAACAAACATCCTGTTCAGTACCCTGAGTCATCAAGCGTTCAGGGAATTGTGCATTATGAGCTGCATGACAATTTGCACAGGCATGATCAGCAACTGTCGTGTAATTCGGGTTACTATTAGGCCAAGGATTGGGAGCTACACCATTCCATGTACTAGTCGATGTATTGTGTGGTGAGTTAGTCCATTGTGATTTTTGATGACACTGCTCGCATAAGGCAGAGCCGCGGTTATCCATAACCAAAAATTGACCGTTAATATCATCATGAGCATCATGACAAGTAGTGCATTGTATTTCGCTATTTCCGTCTAATTTTACAGCACCAACTAATGTTGCAGGATCGGCAAGTTCGGTTGCCTGTGTTGCTAATGTTTTTGTATATTGAAATGAAATTGGGTGGTCATTAGAAAGATTGATTCCGATATAACCTTTAGAGGTTGTAGGAATTGCACCAGTAGCCGAAACACCGTTCATAAGAATCGCACCAGTTGCCACTGCTCCACCAATAGAAATTGTGCCATCGTGACAACTTAAACATAAAATAGATGCACCCGTTGGTTGCCCGGGAACAGCTGTTAAAGTTGAACTCGAATAGGGTGTATATTGTTGTAAAGGCCCTGCAGTACGATTCCAAAGTGGTGCTGTTGTCAATGAGTTATGTGGTGTATGGCAAAAAACACAAATTCTCTTTTCCGATACAGCAGATATGCCCCCCGTCAGGCCACCGCCACTAACTGACAAATCATGTTTTGATCCTACAATCCCTGCAAATACAGTATTTGTACTTAACAATGCTAACAACAGGAGTAATGGTAATATCAATTTAGTCTTCATTATGATTTACCCCCAATGTAATAAAATACCTGGATGCGTTTATTGAAAGTATCAGCAACGTATATCGCTTCGTTCTCTTTAATAAATACATTAGTGGGTAACCAAAATTGACCTTTTTTATTTCCAGCCTGTCCAAAGTGCATTAAGAATTCACCTTTAGGAGAAAACATTTGAACTACCGCAAACATCGAGTCAACAACATAAATATTGCCATTGCTATCGCTGGCTATGCCTTTTGGACGTGAGTGCTGTCCACCACCTGAACCTATTTTTCCAAAGGATTTAACAAACTCGCCTTGAACTGTAAACGTTTGAACTCTAAAGTTCATAGAATCCGCAATTAATAACTGATCTTTTTTATCTCGCCATATCATCGTCGGATAATTAAATTTACCTTGTCCTTTACCACGCCCCCCAAAAGACATCAGATATTCACCTGACTCTTCAAAAACTTTAACTTGATGAGCTTTAGTATCAACGACATAAACCCAACCGGTGTCAAGATCAACACTTATCCCGGTTGGTTGCGAAATGGCGACATCTGTACGAAATTCTACTGCTATGTCTTCGCCTTTTTTTATTTTATAAATCTTTTTGGCCGAAGAATCTGTAACAAATATTGAACCTTTTTTACCAATGGCCAGACTAACGGGTTGTTGCATAGGTTCATCATAGGGTAATCGAATTAAGGTATAATCATTATTAGGCATATCAAAACGATGCACGCCTTGAACACCAGGATCTGCAACATAAAGTATATTATCGTATGTGCCAACTATCCCCATTGGTGTTACGAGTCTTTGTTGTTCTTCTCCTGCAAAAACTTCAACTACCCACTTAAAAAATCCTTTTTCAATTCCAAGATCTTCTGCATTTGAAAAAGAACCTGCGAATGCAATTCGAGGTTTCTCTGGTTTGCTTGGCCAAATTAAGTCAGTGACTTCTTGCTTCGAATCAAATTTGACTTCATTTTTGGAACACCCAAACAGTGAAAAGATGAGTACAATTATAAATAATAATTTTAAAATCCGTTTCATAATTAAAATGTCCTAACCAAGTTTAGTTGAATTGCCTTGCGTTCACGAAGTTGGTTACCCCGTAAATTTTCTAATGATGAACCTGTTAAGTTCATTAGAATTCTACGGTAGCCCCATTCAAACCGAATCGCAGTCTCAGTATATTCTTTAATGTCGTTTATATTACCAATATCTGTTGATTCATCATAGATCAAAGATAAATTAGTTCGATTACTTGTTGTAATTTTGAACAAAGCACGGTAATCAATTTTATCAACATTGGTGCTACTGCCTACAATTCCTTCATATTCTACTGTTAAATCACGTCGAGATACATAGAGACTGGCATTTCGAGATAATTCTACTTGCATATAAGCAAGTGCTGATTTAGTATCTGTTACGACTAAGTCTTCCTTGGTGTTATCTAAACGCACTTCTGCACCAATTAAAAGTACATCATCAAATAATGGAAAATCAACACTTGCACCAGTATGCGTGGCTGTGCGTTTAGTTACAAGTGTTTCTGACACAACACCTTCCAGAATGTTAACATCTGTCTGATTTATACCACCAAAGACACTAAAGTAATCTAGAAAATCAACAGATGAATTTAACCCTTTAATTGTTCTTCTATATTTATTACTACTGCCATGATCGACCAAATAAGTGACTAAAACTGGGTAATTAGCCGATGGAAATTGCTCTGTGTTGAGTGTTTCAATTGAAAACCGACCATTACCAAGATCATGTATAGCATAATCACGTCCTTCTACGTAGGCTGTTTCATCTTTTTGATCAAGGACTCTGATTGTACCAGCAACAATATTTGAACGACTCAGAACCCTTCTAGAACCATCGGCAGTCGGCATATTAAATTTTTCATTTTCTGCTGATGTTGGCGCACTAACAACTGACGTACTTTCATTTACACCAAGTAGCATTGTTATCGAAAACTTTCCACTTCTAAAATCATATTGATAACTTGTATTATTTTTTAATCCATATATTGTTGAACGAGCACTAGACTGATCTGAGAGAAGACCAGTCACGTCAAACTGATTTGAGAAACCATTATTTCCTATGTAAGTAACACCCGCATTTGCAGTATGAACATCATTCTTAACCTCTACATAAATATTACTATTATATGAGTAGACATAATTCGATGTTAAACGTTGACTATGAATCCATTCCATACTAGGTGAGATTAATATTTCATCATACTCAAACGAATCTCGATTTTGCCTGTAATTTGATAACAAATTAAATGTATATTGGCGCTCCTCACCAAAATTGTTACGAATATCAAAGCTGACTGTATCC
>CAYOHQ010000068.1:0-11599 GCA_964403805.1 uncultured Thioalkalispiraceae bacterium
ACATCGGCAACAGCAAGAGCAGGATACACATGCCCACCTGTGCCGCCTGCCATAATCATCATTGTTTTATTATTGTTTGTTGAGTCCATATTCTGTTTTATTTTTTAATTTTTTTAACTTTTATATTTTTTAATCGTCGATTATTCGTTTCAAAATCGATTCGTAATAATAAGGCAATTGCAATACACATCACGACCAAACTACTACCGCCATAACTCATTAGTGGCAATGTTAAACCTTTAGTCGGTAAAATCCCCATATTGACACCAATATTAATATACGCTTGTAAGCCAACCCAAACACCAATGCCATAGGCCATGTAACCTGCAAAAGGTTCATTATTCTGTTCTGCAATTCGAGCAATCCGAAATGCACGGAGTATAATCACAGTGAAAAGTGCAATCACACTAACAGCACCAAATAAACCCAGCTCTTCAGCTAATACTGAGAATAAAAAATCTGTATGTGCTTCAGGCAAATAAAATAATTTCTGAACGCTTGCGCCCAGACCAACACCAAACCATTCACCTCGACCAATTGCAATTAATGCCTGAGTTAACTGAAAGCCACTATTAAAAGGATCATCCCAGGGGTTTAAGAAGGTGGTTAATCGTTCCATTCGATATGGTGACATAATTGCCATAACGGCAAATGCAGCAACTACTGATAACAGCAGTAACAAGTACTGAAATAGTTTTACACCGCCCAACCACATTAAACACATCGCGGTTGCTAGCATAACAACAGAAGCACCATAATCAGGCTGAAACATTAATAAAGTAACTATCATAACTAAAACCAATAACGGTCTCATGAAACCACCTAATTCAGTTCTGACAGAATCCTGATGCCTTACTAAATAACCTGACAAATAAACAACTAAAAATAATTTAACTATTTCAGAAATCTGAATATTTATCGGCCCAAAAGCCAACCAGCGAATACTGCCATTGACCTCACGACCAACACCGGGTAAAAACAGCATTAATAACAATAACACTGAAACAACCACTAACGAAGGCCCTACTTTCATCCACAGTGATAATGGAATTTTAAAAACAATTAACCCGGAAATAATACCGATCACTGCGAAGATAGATTGACGAATAAAATAATAAAAAGGTTGTGCTGTGGTTTTATCTGCAATTGATATTGAGGTCGAAGCAACCATAATCAAACCTAATGACAATATGGTTAACGCAGACAATAATAATACTGCATCAAAAACACATTCAAACTGTGAATCTTTTTTAGTCAACACTGAAAAATTATATTTACCCAGATCAGCCATAGCTAAGGTCATGATGTAAACTCCTTAACAATAGCAATAAATCGTTCACCCCGACGTTCATAATTATCAAACATATCAAAACTTGCACACGCTGGCGAAAATAAAACAATGTCACCTGGCTTTGCATTATTTTTTGCTCGCGCGACAGATTTCTCAAGATTCGCTTCTATTGTACGAGGAATATTTTTTTTCAATGCTTTATCAATTAGCACGGCATCTTCACCAAACAGTATTACTAATTTCACATTTGATTGTAAAACAGGATTGAGTAATGAAAAGTCTTGTCCTTTTGATTGACCACCCATAATCAAAATAAGTGAGTCATTTTTCAAACCATTAATTGCTGCACTGCTTGCGCCAACGTTTGTCGCCTTGGAATCATTAATCCACTTTATACCATTGCTGTTTTTTATTAATTCACTTCGATGAGCAAGACCTTTATAGTTTACCAGAGCTTTAATTGATTCAGTCTCATCTAAATTCGATAACCGTGAAATCATTAAGGCAACCATTGCATTAGTAATATTATGATCGCCAACCACGTTTAATTCTGAACAATTAAGCAGTTTAACAAAATTGCCTGCTTCATTAACACAAATCCATCTTTGGCCATCAAATTCAGTAACACCAAATTGAGCCTCTACCGGTTCATTTAGAGTGAACCAATAAACATTTTTCTTGTTTTTATATAAAGACGAATATTGTCGAATAACCTGATCATCATAGTTTAAAATTATATTTCCATTACTCTGTAATAATTTTAACTTGGCAGCACAGTAGTCATCAAAAGTCTCATAGCGATTCATATGGTCTTCAGATAAATTAAGTATTACTGAGGTTACAAAATTTATCGAATCAATACATTCAAGTTGAAAACTGGATAGTTCCAATATAACCAAGTCTGCTTCAGTTTCTAAAAGTTCTAATGCAGGGATACCAATATTACCGCCGACGATGATATTCTGATCGGAATACTGTCCAATGCTATCCATCATGCTGGTAACGGTACTCTTACCATTCGATCCGGTTATGGCAACTACCGGCGCATTGACTTCATTTAAAAATAACTCAATATCGCCAACGATAACTTTACCATTAGCTCGAGCATTTTGAATAACTGGTTCATTTTGAGATATGCCGGGGCTTAAAATAATGGTATCAGCCCAGATAAAATGTTCTTCAAATAAGCCACCTAAAATTAATTCGAAATTACTGTTTTTAAATCGTTCAACATTAGGTGGATTTTCTCTGCTATCTAACACACGGAAACTTAATTTTTTTTCACTTAAGTAATTAATTATTGACACACCAGTTTGACCAATGCCCACAACCAGAATGTTTGCATTATCTAAACACGAGGAATGAATTAATTTTTGTTTCAAATTAGTCATAACCTATCTAAGTTTTAATGTTGCCAAACCAAACAAAACAAGAAAAATCGTTATTATCCAAAAACGAACAATCACGCGCGGTTCAGGCCAGCCCTTTAATTCAAAGTGATGGTGCAACGGTGCCATTCGAAATACCCGCTTGCCTGTTAGCTTAAATGATGCAACCTGAACAATTACTGAAACAGTTTCAACGACAAATACACCGCCCATGATCATCAACACAAATTCCTGACGCACAATAACGGATATGATTCCAAGCGAAGCACCTAAGGCTAACGCACCGACATCGCCCATAAATACTTGTGCAGGGTATGTGTTAAACCATAAGAAACCGAGCCCAGCTCCAACAATCGCTCCGCAAAAAACAACAAGTTCACCTGCCCCAGCAATATAGGGTATGGAAAGGTAATCTGAGAAAACTGAGTTCCCGGTTAGATAGGCAAAAACACCCAATGCACCGGCTACCATCACCGTAGGTAAAATTGCCAGACCATCCAGACCATCGGTAAAGTTAACTGCATTACTTGAACCTACAACAACGATATAAGTAAAAAATATATAGAATATACCTATCGATAATGAAAAATTCTTGACCATGGGTAATATATAATTCGTATCAACCGGTGCAACCGCTGTAAAATAAAGATACGATGCCGCACCAAAGCCAATAACTGATTGCCAGAAATATTTTGATTTCGCTGTCAAGCCCTTAGGATTATTTTTAATTAATTTTTTATAATCATCAACGAAGCCAACCAAGCCAAACAGTAACATGACACTCAGTGCCAGCCATGAATAACGGTTTGATAAATCAACCCATAACACCGTACTAATTGTTATTGCGATTAAAATAAGAGTGCCACCCATCGTTGGTGTGCCGGCTTTATCTAGATGCGTCACTGGGCCATCATCCCGAATTGGCTGCCCTATTTTTAAAATACTCAACCTGCGTATCATGGTTGGACCAATTAGCAAAGATATAAACAACGCTGTAATTGCACCGAGAATTGCACGAAAAGTAAGATAACTAAAAACATTAAATCCTGAATGCATTTCCTGGAGATATTGCGTTAAACTCAGTAACATTTAATCAGTACCTTCTTCTTCTGTCAGTTTATTAACAAGTTTTTCCATATGCATGTTGCGTGAACCTTTAATCAACAAAGTACTTTCATTATCAACCTCATCTTTAATACTTAATGACATTGAATCAAACTCTTTAAAATTAAAACCATTGTCACCAAATGACTTTGATGATTCATTAGCTAATTCACCGATAGTAAATAATTTATCAATACCGGCATTTTTCAGCAATTCACCGGTCTTACCGTGTAACTCAATAGCATTACTACCCAGCTCGCCCATGTCGCCTAAGGCACAAAAATGTTTCCCGGGAAATCCTTTAAGCACATTAATCGCAGCTTTAAGCGATGTTGGGTTTGCGTTATAGGTATCATCAATAATTCGACAACCATAGACACCGTTTTTAATTTCCAGTCTACCCGCTATGGTGTTCACTTTTTCGAGTCCTTTTGAAATTGAATATAACGGGATATCACAAGCAATTGCAGCGGCAGTTGCAGCCAGTGCATTTGCAACATTATGAATACCGGGTAATTTGAGTTTTACTTCAAAATCACCCAATGGCGTGAATATGCGAATATCATTATTCGGTGATACTTTATTAACTACCGCGTAGACATCGGCGTTGTCATTATTAACAGCAAATGAAATATTTTTAACATCGCATTTTTCTTTTAAGAATGAATAATATTTATCATTCGCATTTAAAACAGCTATTCCGGTTTTTGATAAACCCGAAAATATTTCTGATTTTGTTTTAGCAATATTCTCTATTGAACCAAATTCACCCAAATGCGCATCACCAATATTCGTAATCACTGCAACATCAGGAACAGTTATATTCGATAAATATTCTATCTCGCCAACATGATTTGCTCCCATCTCGATAACTGCGAATTTATAATCACTGGTTAATTGTAATAATGTTAATGGTACGCCAATTTCGTTATTTAAATTACCGATTGTTGCTAAAACATTACCTTGCTGTGAAAAAATAGAAGCGATCATTTCTTTAACAGTTGTTTTACCATTACTACCGGTTATCGCTATTAATGGATAATTGAATTCTTTTCGCCAGTGATATGCAATATCACCTAATGCAAGACGTGAATCATCTACCGTTAGTGTAGGTATTTTAGTTTTTACCTTTTTCTCAGTAACAGCGGCTAGCGCTCCTTTCGAAACTGCACTATCAATAAAATCATGGCCATTAAAATTATCACCGGATATAGCAACAAATAAATCACCAGGGCTAGTCGTTCGCGAATCGATACTCAAACCGTGAACGCAAAGATCATTGTCAACTGAATGACTTTTAATACTATTAGCGACTTCAGAAAGTCTCATATCGAATTGTGTATGCTTCCCTATCATTTCAATCCCATTTTATTTAATGATTCTAAAGAAATTTTAACATCATCGAAATGATATTTAATGTTGTCAATTATTTGATAATCTTCATGTCCTTTACCTGCAACTAAAATCACATCCAATTTAGTTGCTTGTTCAATAGTTGATTGAATTGCTTTTTTTCTATCTAAAACAATACTCAAATTGTTTTTGTCCGTTATACCACTGGCAATTTCATTTGCAATAGAAACGGGATCTTCTGTTCTTGGATTATCATTTGTAATCACAATGGTATCTGCTAGTTCAGATACTATTTTTCCCATTACAGTCCGTTTAGATGTGTCACGATCACCACCGCAACCAAAAACACAGTAAAGTTTAGCGCTACAATGTTTTCTCAAAGTCGTTAATACATTTTCCAGTGCATCCGGTGTATGTGCATAATCTATAACTATAAGTGGTAATTCATTGATTCCACCAAGGCATTGCATTCGACCCTTTACAGCTTGAATTTTCGGTATTACTTTGGTGATATTTTTCAGTGATTGACCTTGAATGATGAGCACACCACATACTGCCAATAAATTACTTATATTGAATTTACCGAGTAAAGGTACGGTAACAGTGATACTTTCATTTTTAGTTTTAATATTAGCTACAGTGCCATTTAATTTATACTCAATTATCTCTGCTACAAGATCAGCATTTTGATTATTGATACCATAAGTAATAATATTTACTGAACTAGCTAGTGTGTTAAGAATTTGTTCACTAAAATTTTCATCAATATTGATTACAGCACTGTCTAAAGTACTTAATCGAAACAGTTCTAATTTCGCTTCGCCGTAATTTTTAAATGTTTGGTGATAATCCAGATGGTCGTGGCTTAAATTGGTAAATACAGCACAGTTAATAGCAACACCTTCTATTCGTTGCTGTGTTAATGCATGCGACGATACTTCCATCACAACTTGCTTGATACCACTACCATACATTCCAGCTAGAATTTTTTGATTTTCGATAATTCCTTGCGTAGTATTTTCCGTTTGGTCTAAGGTAGTAATATCACCCACGCCAATTGTTCCTATGAAACCACACTTTTGTTTTATATTAATTAAATTTGCTAATATATAGGCACACGAAGTTTTTCCATTCGTTCCAGTAATACCCACCACTTGCATTTTATTTGAAGGATATTTATAAAATGATACTGCAAGATTACTCAAATCCTTAATTGAAAAAGAAATTGAAATTTCTGGAATGGATTTATTAATTGCAGTTGTAAGCCATTTGATGTCGATTTTATTTTGTTTGGAGCTAGATTGACGTAATACCGCAGCCGCACCATTCTTAATCGCAGACGATATAAATTGTTCTCCATGAACATCATTTCCTGAACGAGCAATAAACAAGGAGCCCTGCGTAATTAAACGGCTATCATCAGAAAGATCGGATATTATGATATTATTTAACTCTTCTAAATTAGCTGAAGTTTCAAATAACTGTAATAGATCAACGAGTTTTTGATCGTTACTCATTGAAGAAGAAGAAACCATCATTTAGTTTCTCCTAATTTTGCATACTTGATATTTTTATTCAAAATATTATCAAGCGGTACATTTAAAATTCGTAATGCACCACCCATGACACGGGAAAAAACCGGTGCAGCTACTGCGCCACCATAATATTCATCTCCACCTGGCTCATTGATAACAACCGCCATTACCAGTCTAGGATTACTAACCGGAGCCAGGCCAACAAACGATGCTATGTAGTTATCATCACTATAGCCACCGATACCGGCCTTCTTAACGGTTCCCGTTTTACCTGCGACACGATAGCCAACTACACTGGCATTAATGCCGGTGCCTTCTTTTGATACAACCGATTCAAGCATTTTTAAAATTTGTTTCACTGTTTTGCTATGAAACACTTTTTGTTTTTCAATTATTTCCGATTCTTTCCGTTTTAATAATGTTAATGACGGTATCTCACCGTTAGATGAAAATACGGTATAGGAGTGTGCCAATTGCAGCGCCGTAGCGGATAAACCGTACCCGAAAGATAAGGTCGCGTTATCAATTTTTTTCCATTTTGAATAATGGTTTAATAACCCGGTAGATTCTCCAGGAAAACCAATTTCACTATTGTTACCAAAACCAACTTTAGAAAATGCATCCCATAACAATTCCGGTTTTATAGCAAGTGCAAGTTTTGAAGCACCTATATTACTTGACTTAATAATAATAGTTGAAACATTGATACGACCATAATTTCTAACGTCTCGAACTGTGTTACCAGCAACCATAAAGTAACCAGGCGCAGTGTCAACCAGAGTATTTGGTGAAAATAATCCGCTTTCAATTGCTGCTGCAATGGTAAAGGGTTTTACCGTTGAGCCTGGTTCAAAAACATCGGTCACGGATCGATTTCGATATCGACCACTTTTTGTTTTATAACTTTTATTAGGATTAAACGATGGTTGATTTACCATTGCCAACACTTCACCTGTGTTAATATCCAGAATGACTGCCGAACCTGATTTTGCTTTATTTTTAAATACCGCTCTTTTTAATTCACGATATGCCAAATATTGCAAACGACCATCGATACTAAGCTCCAGATCTTTCCCGGGTGCCGGTGCCTTGATTTGTTCAATATCTTTTATGACATGCCCTAAACGATCTTTCATAACCCGTTTTTTACCCGGGGTTCCTTTTAAATAATCATCAAATTCCAGTTCAATGCCTTCCTGTCCCTTATCATCAATATTGGTGAAACCTAATACATGGGAAGCAACTTCAGACATAGGGTAATATCGTCGATATTCCCGTTGTAACGATAAACCGGGAATTTTTAATGCCGATACTTTCCTGCTCAACTCAGGGCTGATGCGTCGTTTAACATACACAAATTCCTTATGAAGACGACTTGTTACTAATTTTTCAAGTTTTTTAATTTTAATATTTAATAAGCTGGCTAACTCAATCCAGTGAACTCTATTTTCATTAAATATTTTTGGATTAACCCAGACAGAATCGACCGGTGTACTTACTGCAATAGGCTCACCATTTCGATCTTTAATCATGCCACGATGAGCCGAAATAGGTAATACCCGTAAATGACGCGCATTCGCCTGCCTTTGTAAAAAATCTTTATTTACAAATTGCAGGTCAATAATTCTCCACACTAAGGCAGCAACAGTAATCGCTATCACGATATACACTATTGATAATCGCATCACTGAAGAAATTTGATGTTTAACTTTTGCTGTCATTTTGTATTTTCGTTTTCAGTTATAAATATAATATCCTTATAATCAGGGACACTCATTCCTATCGTTTTACTCGCAATTCGTTCAATTCGTCCATGCGTTGCCCAGGTACTTTGCTCTAGCTGCAATTGACCCCATTCAACATTCATTTTATCCCTGCTTGCTTGTAACTCATTTAACTCTGAAAATATTTTCCTACTATTATGTTTTATATAAATCACTGAAATTGATGAAACAAAAATTATTCCTACCAATGACATAATGATTATAATGTTTTTCATTTCAATTTCTCTGCAATACGCATTACCGCACTGCGTGAGCGAATATTTTTTTCCAGTTCCTGCTTTCCGGCTTTTATCGCCTTGCCTATAATTTTTACGTTTGGATGTAATTGGCTGACAGTAACGGGTAGTCCTTTTGGAAAATCATCGCCTTTAGCCTGCTTTTTAAAAAAACGTTTTACCATTCGGTCTTCTAACGAATGGAAACTAATAATCACCAAACGTCCTTCAGGTGCCAGTAACTCGAGGATACTGTCTAATATCAACTCCAAATCGCCAAGTTCATTATTAATAAAAATTCTTATGGCTTGAAAACTGCGTGTCGCCGGATCTTTGCCTTTTTCCCATTTCGGATTTGCCTCTGCTACAATTTTTGATAAACGCGAGGTTGTGGTAATCGCGCTTATGTCCCGCTCAGCAACAATTGCCCGCGCGATTCGTTTTGCGAAACGTTCTTCTCCAAATTCTTTTAAAACTTTCGCAATTTCCTGCTCCGATGCTTTTTCAAGCCACTGTGCTGCACTCAAACCTGAAGTTGTGTCCATTCGCATATCGAGCAGACCATCTGCTTTAAAACTAAAACCACGCTCAGCGTTATCTAACTGTGGTGATGACACGCCCAAATCAAGTAACACGCCGTTCACTTTTCCTATCCAGTTTAATTCCTGTGCATATTCTTTTAATGCTTTAAACGAACCGTGTTTAATGCTAACTCTGCTGTCATCTTTAAATATTTTTTCTGCGTGATGAATGGCATCCGGATCTTTATCAACGACCAATAATTTTCCATCTTCATTTAATTTTTCTAGAATCGCAGTGGCATGACCGCCTCGACCAAAAGTACCGTCAATATAATATCCATCTTGCTGAATATTCAATGCGTTCATACTTTCTTCCAATAGTACTGAATAATGTTCATTATTCTCGTGTTTCATTTTCGTATCTTTTGTAATGCAACTACCAATTACGACTACAAGGAAAGCGATTCCAGCTCATCCGGTAGATCCAAATCATCATCGTCAACTTCTTTTAACCAATCGTCACGTTTTGTGGTCCAACTATCTTCGTCCCATATTTCAAATTTGTTACCCTGTCCGATTAACACAATGCGTTTTTCCAGACCGGCAAATTCACGTAAAGGTGGTGGTAATAAAATACGGCCGTTATTATCAAGGTCACAATCAGTTGCATGACCGATTAACAGTCGTTGCATGCGGCGTGCTTGTTTATTAAGGCTGGGTAATCGAACCAGTTTACGTTCGATCTCTTCCCATTCAGGTAAAGGATAAAGTAACAGGCAATGATCGCGGTCAACTGTCACGATCAGTTTTCCATCAGATTGCTCTGACAGTTGATCTCGATAACGACTCGGCATCGCCATCCGACCTTTTGCATCTAAATTAAGTGTGTTAACACCACGAAACACTTGAGTACCCCTACGCTAAATGAGTCTAGTATGAATCATCCTGATCCATTACGACCCACTATTTCCCACATAACAACACTATAGGTACTATAAGCGCTTAGTGTCAAGCAAAATACCCCACTAATATCTAAAATAAGCCTTACATCACAATAACTTAGCGACGATTTGTAATTAAAATACGAGAAAATCTGACAATCTGGAAATTTAAATATTTAGTTAAAACAATATGTTATAAAGGGAACCTAAAGTGAATATTTAGGTATTTTGTGTATAAAACGTACAATCTTGTGATTGAAAAAATATTATGACAAATAATTTTATTTGTTATGTAAAAAGTGAGTCGGCCGGTAAGCCGGGTTCTGTCGTGGATAGTCATTCATCTAGGACTTGCGTCACCACAAATCTCAAGCGACCTACCCGGGAACCACGCGGGTCACGTGTTATCAACTAAGAAATGTTCCCCTATTTGGTCTTGCTCCCAGTGGGGTTTGCCCTGCCATTGATGTTGCCACCAACGCGGTGCGCTCTTACCGCACCATTTCACCCTTACCAACAAAATTGGCGGTATATTTTCTGTGGCACTTTCCGTAGATTCGCATCTCCCAGGCGTTACCTGGCACTTTACCCTATGGAGCCCGGACTTTCCTCCAGATGTTAACACCTGGCGACTATCTGGCCGACTCAGTGTTAATTTTAAATCAAAAACTGTACGTCGCCAAGGTGTACGTTCTAAAATACCGAGTACAAAGAAGAAAATATTATTAATCGCCCTGCTTTTTCAGATTTAGTGCTTCAGTATATAAGGCATTCTTGGCTGAACCGGTGATTTTTGCCGTTAGGCTGGCGGCTTTTTTAACACTTAATTCATCCATCAGTAGTTTTAAAATCTTGATATCAGCAGTACTAATTTCCTGATTTTTCGGGATTTTGTGCCCTTTTACCAATAATACAATTTCGCCCTTTTGTTGATTAGCATCTGCTTTTACCCAGTCACTAAGGTGTTGTAACTCATCGACGCGTATGGTTTCAAATGATTTGGTTAATTCTCGGGCCAGGCATATTTGCCGTGTTGGTTCAAAGACCTGCAGCATGGTATCAAGACAGGCGACTATACGATGAGGGGATTCATAAAATACCGTAGTTGGCTCCTGCTCTTTGATACTTTCCAGGATTTCCTTTCTGGCGAGTTGTTTCGCCGGGAGAAAACCGTAGAAACTGAATTTATCGGATGGCAGGCCAGATGCGGATAATGCGGCTATTACTGCCGAGGCCCCCGGGATTGGGATAACACGAATATCCACTGCTTTTGCACGTTGTACTAATATATAACCGGGATCACTGATTAACGGAGTACCGGCATCCGAAATTAAAGCGACAGAATGACCTTGTTTGATAAACTCCAGTAACTCTGAATGTGCCTTTGTTTCGTTGTGATCGTGTAAAGCAGTCGTTTTAGTATTAATCTGATAGTGAGATAATAATTTACGGCTATGACGGGTATCT